>NZ_WXWT01000009.1:0-34534 GCF_009904725.1 Vibrio sp. V43_P6S15P86 | reverse complement strand
ATGTTATCAATAGAGCTTTAATAAAGGTTAATCATTAAACCGTATAAGGTCATTATTTTTAAGGGAATAAAAATGAAAAAGATTTTACTAGCGCTAGGAATGTGTTTACTTGCTGCAACTCAAATTGCTCATGCTGAAAGCCGTCTTCAATCCATTTTAGACAGTGGTGTACTCCGTGTTGGAACGACGGGAGATTGGAATCCGATGACGATGAAAGACCCTGCAACCAACAGTTATCGTGGCTTTGATATCGATGTAACGACCGAGCTTGCTAAAGATCTCGGTGTAAAAGTAGAGTATGTAGCCACGGATTGGAAGACGCTAGTTAATGGCATTACCGCCAACAAATACGATATTACTGGCAGCGCATCTCTGAACATGTCGCGCGCGAAAGTAGCTGGATATAGCCAGCCATATTTCTACCTTGCCTTTGTACCTGTGGTGCAAAAGAAAGATCTCGCCAAATTCTCTGATTGGGCGGATTTTAATCAACCAGAAGTAAAAGTCGCGGCGACGTTAGGTACGGTACAAGAAAAAATGGTGAAAGAGTTCTTCCCGTCTGCTCAGCATATTGTTATTGAAGCGCCAGCGCGCGACTTCCAAGAACTACTAGCTCGCAGGGCCGATGTATCGGTGACGTCCAATGTGGAAGCTGCGACGTTGGTGGACAAGTTTAAACAGTTGGCGATAGTGCCAGTGACCGCACCGCGTAAACCAACCCCAATTGCTATGTTGTTGCCGCAAGACGATCAAGTATGGATTAATTACATCAATCACTGGGTAGAGTTGAAAAAGACCCAAGGCTTTTTCAAGCTGACTGCCAAGAAGTGGGGGTTGAAAAGCTTATAAACAGAAAGAGCCGCATTGCGCGGCTCTTTTTATTATCTGAACGATTAAAGTTCGTCTTCACTCACGACTCGGGCGTTGTCAGGAGTCGTAAAGTGCTTGGATAATTCGCGATTCGACAGAATGTATCCCATCCACAGCCCACCCATACAGATGATGATTGCGATGCCAGTAACCATCTGAGCTTGGCTTGCCATTGCGGCTACCAATGCACTTGAGAAGCTACTTACACAGATTTGCAGGCTGTTTTGCAGACCTGCTGCTGTTGCAGGGCTCTGTTGTGCGCTGGCCAGTGCACGGTTTACCACGATTGGGTACAGCGCGCCGTTAGCAACGGCAATCAAACAGAATGGCGCAAGAATAGGCCAAATCGATGACAGCTCCCACTGTGAAGCAATGAAAATCATTAATGCCGCGACACTAAATAGGCCAATCAGTTGGCGCAGAACCTTTTCATCACCAAATTTTCGAACGCCGACTTTACCCAAGTAACCACCAGCCATAAACGCGATAGTTTGTGGGATAAAGCTCAAACCAATATCTTTTGCTTCATAGCCTAGTTGCGCCATGATTTCTGGCATACCTGTTAGGTAAGCAAAGAATGCAGCCGAAGCCGTCGCAAACATAAACACGTTGCCAAGGTACTTTTTAGAACTCAGCAGCGCTTTGATGTCGGCAGACATACTGGTTTGTTTGATTTCTGCTTTCTCGTCTTTTTGGGCCATTGTCGCAAAGACCAAGAAGACACCAACCAGTGTCAGCGTAATAAAGATACTGTGCCAACCGAAGTTATCTGCCAACACAACCCCTAATTGAGGTGCTAGCGCAGGGGATAGCGCGACTAACGGCATGATCGTTGCGAAAATTTGCTGACTGCTGCTTGAGTAGCGTTTAATGACCATAGCTTGCCAGATCACGGCTGGTGCACATACACCGATAGCTTGGATAAAGCGCAGTGTCAGTAGTTGCCATACTTGGTCACAGAAAGCCAAACCGAATGACGCGATAGTAAACAGCACTAACCCGGCCGCGAGTGTATTGCGGTGGCCAAATTTATCGGATGCCAATCCCCACATTAGCTGGCCAACCGCCATACCAACTAGGAATACCGTTAAAGAGAGCGCTATTTGCTCTGGGCCTGTTGCAAAGTCGATTTCCATCGCTTTGAATGCTGGCAGATACATATCGGTAGCAACGAAGCCAAGCATCGATAATGCTGCCAGATAAATGAGCTGTAGTTTTGATATTTTCATGATTCAACCAGTCAAATTATTTAATCATTTTTTAATCAACATCAGTTGGCGCCAACCCTGATTTATTTACCTTATTATTCTATTTTTCGATTTTGATAAAATAAAACGCTAAAATTGTTGGTTATCAATCAAATTTTTTGAAAGGTTAAGTCATGTTCTCTAAAGCGTCTCTGGAAATGCTGGATACGGTTGCTCGTTTAGGCAGTTTCACCGCTGCGGCTGAGGTGCTGCATAAAGTCCCTTCAGCCATTAGCTATGGAGTAAGGCAGGTCGAGCAAGATTTAGATGTGGTGCTGTTTCGACGCTTACCGAGGAAAGTGGAGTTAACTCCAGCAGGTGAACTTTTTATGGCTGAGGCTCGCTCTTTGCTGCGTCAAATGGAAGAGGTGAAAGCACAAACACGCCGAGCAGCTCAGGGATGGAAGAGCACGTTAAAGCTGACCTTAGATAACGTGGTGAAGTTAGAAAAACTCAAACCTTTGGTGGAAGACTTTTATCGCGAGTTTGAATTTGCTGAATTGCAGATCAATATGGAAGTATTTAATGGCTCTTGGGAAGCCATAGCACAAGGTAGAGCCGACATTGTCGTTGGCGCGACATCTGCGGTTCCCGTTGGGGGAGATTTTGAAGTCAAAGATATGGGCGTATTAGATTGGGCATTTGTAATGTCACCCGCTCATCCTTGCGTTCGACAACAAGTGCTTACTGAAGAGTTTGTGAGTCAATTTCCGGCGATCTGTCTTGATGATACTTCGAACGTGCTGCCAAAACGCCATACTGGCCATTATCCGCAACAGCGCCGATTATTATTGCCCAATTGGTATAGTGCGATTGAATGTTTAAAAAATGGGGTGGGCGTGGGTTACATGCCACGTCATATTGCAACACCCTTAATCAATGATGGTGTGCTGGTGGAGAAGGTCATGCCGGATGATAAACCGCTCAGTCACTGCTGCTTAGTATGGCGCAAAGATGATAATCATAAATTGATCCAGTGGATGGTGGACTATCTTGGGTCGCCTAATCAGCTACATAAAGATTGGTTACAGTCATAAAAAACACCTCGCATTAGCGAGGTGTTTTCATTGATATGTTTAAAATGTGGCGTTTTATGACAAGAAAAACTTATACGATGGGTTGTCTGTCTCGTCTTTGCATTGATAGCCAAGTTCACGTAAATGTGCAGAAAACTGAGCTAAATCGCTTTCATCTAACTCGAAACCACATAAAACACGTCCGTAGTCAGCGCCGTGGTTACGGTAGTTGAACAAACTGATATTCCAGTGTGTGCCGAGTGTGCTTAAGAACTTAAGTAGCGCCCCAGGGTACTCTGGGAATTCAAAGCTGTAGAGGCGCTCTTTAAGCGGCTTAGACGGCTTACCACCAATCATGTAGCGCACGTGCAGCTTCGCCATTTCATCATCAGAAAGGTCAACCACCGGATAGCCACCTTCACGTAGATCGTGAATGATGTTTTCCAACTCTTCTTGACCGCCTTGCAGACGAACACCGACAAAGATATTAGCGAGTTCGTCATCGTTATAACGATAGTTAAACTCCGTAACTGCACGGCCGCCAATCAAGTTACAGAACTCAAAGAACGCTCCTTGGCGTTCAGGGATCGTCACTGCCAATAAACCTTCACGTTTTTCACCTAGCTCGCAACGTTCTGACACATAACGTAACCCGTGGAAGTTGGTGTTTGCGCCAGACAGTACCGTGCCTAGGTTTTTGTCTTTCAGCTTGTTCTGTTCAGCAAATTTCTTCAGCCCCGCCAGAGCAAGCGCACCCGAAGGCTCAGCAATCGCACGGGTATCTTCAAAGATGTCTTTTACGGCTGCGCAGATTTCATCACTAGAGACCGCAATATGGCCATCAATGTACTTTTGGCACAGACGAAACGTCTCTTCACCAATGCGTTTTACAGCGACGCCATCGGCAAACATGCTGACCTGGTCTAATACTACTGGTTCACCTGCATCCAATGCCGCTTTGAGGCATGAAGAATCTTCTGGCTCGACCGCAATCACTTTGATTTCTGGCATGAGTTGCTTCACAAGTACCGCAACACCAGCGGCCAAACCGCCGCCACCGACAGGAACAAAGATGTAATCAAGGTGACCATTTTGCTGCAGCATTTCCATACCGATGGTGCCTTGACCTGCGATCACCAGTGGGTGATCAAAGGGGGGCACAAAAGTATAGCCATATTGCTCTGACAAACGTTCGGCTTCTGCTTTTGCTTCATCAAAGTTGCTGCCGTGCAGCACCACATTGCCACCAAAGCTGCGTACGGCGTCGACTTTGATATCCGGCGTGGTCTTTGGCATCACGATGGTAGTTTTGATGCCCAGCTTAGTGCCAGACAGTGCCATGCCTTGAGCGTGGTTACCTGCCGATGCAGCGATGACACCAGCGGCTTTTTGTGCTTCAGTTAGGCTTGCCACCATGTTGTACGCACCGCGTAATTTAAATGAGTGCACGGGTTGGCGATCTTCGCGCTTGATTTGCACATTGTTACCAATACGTGCAGACAATCGTGGCATTTCTTGCAGTGGTGTTACTGTTGCGACTTCATACACCGGAGCGCGGAGGATTTGGCGCAGATAGTCTGCGCCAGTTTGATTTACTTTCTTTTCGGGTTGAGATTCCATCATTGCTAGCCCTCTAGCTTCGACTTGTCTCGTACTGCACCCTTGTCAGCACTGGTGGCCATGCTCGCGTACGCTTTAAGTGCAAAGGAAACTTCTCTTTGACGATCAACAGGTTTCCAGCCAAGTTCATCTTGTTTTACACGGCGTTCTGCAAGTTCTTGTTCAGACACTTCGAGTGAAATTGAACGGTTCGGAATATCAATCGCGATCATATCGCCCGGTTTCACCAGTCCAATAGCACCGCCGTTAGCGGCTTCAGGAGAAGCATGGCCGATAGAGAGTCCTGATGTACCACCAGAGAAACGACCGTCAGTCAGCAGTGCACATTCTTTACCAAGGCCCATCGATTTTAGGTAAGTGGTTGGGTAAAGCATTTCTTGCATGCCTGGGCCACCTTTTGGACCTTCATAACGGATAACAACCACATCACCGGCTTTCACTTTACCTCCTAAGATGCCTTCCACCGCATCTTCTTGGCTTTCAAATACCACAGCCGGACCAGTGAACTTAAGAATGCTTTCATCAACACCGGCTGTCTTAACGATACAGCCATCCAATGCGATGTTGCCTGATAGAACGGCTAGGCCACCTTCTTGGCTGAAGGCGTTGTCTTTCGCGCGAATACAACCTTCTGCACGGTCGTCATCAAGGCGATCCCAACGACAATCTTGCGAGAACGCTTGGGTGGTACGAATACCCGCAGGGCCTGCGCGGTAGAACTTAAGTACCTCTTCGTCTTCAGTTTGGATAATGTCGTATTTTGCCAGTTGCTCTTTCATCGAAAGGCCAAGTACGGTGCGCGCATCATTGTGCAGTAGACCTGCACGGTCAAGCTCACCAAGAATCGCCATTACGCCACCAGCGCGGTGTACGTCTTCCATATGATATTTCTGAGTGGATGGTGCCACTTTACATAGGTGTGGCACTTGGCGAGACAGGCGATCGATATCTTCCATATCGAAATCCACTTCACCTTCTTGCGCTGCAGCTAACAGGTGCAAAATGGTGTTGGTTGAACCACCCATGGCAATATCCAGTGCCATTGCATTTTCGAAGGCATCATAAGTTGCGATGTTGCGTGGCAACGCGGATTCGTCATCTTGCTCGTAGTAACGACGAGTCAGTTCAACAATGCGTCTGCCCGCGTTAAGGAATAGCTGTTCACGATCAGCGTGAGTCGCCAACATAGAACCGTTGCCCGGCTGAGAAAGACCCAGCGCTTCTGTTAGGCAGTTCATCGAGTTTGCCGTGAACATGCCTGAACACGATCCACAGGTTGGACATGCGCTGCGTTCGATCTGCTCGCTTTGCTCATCAGATACTTTTGGATCCGCGCCTTGGATCATTGCATCAACAAGGTCTAGTTTGATGATCTGATCAGAAAGCTTGGTTTTACCCGCTTCCATCGGGCCACCAGAGACAAAGATAACCGGGATGTTGAGACGCATGGATGCCATCAACATTCCCGGAGTGATTTTGTCACAGTTAGAGATACACACCATGGCATCGGCACAGTGTGCATTCACCATGTACTCTACTGAGTCTGCAATCAGCTCACGCGATGGCAGTGAATACAGCATGCCGCCGTGACCCATTGCGATACCATCATCGACCGCGATGGTGTTGAACTCTTTCGCGATGCCGCCTGATTTTTCAATTTCACGTGCGACAAGCTGACCCATGTCTTTAAGATGTACGTGACCCGGAACAAATTGAGTAAACGAGTTCACTACGGCGATGATTGGTTTACCGAAGTCTTCTTCTTTCACGCCCGTTGCACGCCACAGCGCGCGTGCCCCCGCCATATTACGACCATGTGTGGTGGTAGCTGATCTATATTTTGGCATTTCTTAAATCCTTCTTACTTCTGTTCTGGGTACACATAGTCTAACCAGCCCCACTTATCTTCCGTGGTGCCGTCAAATAGGCCAAAGTAGGCTGCTTGTAGTTCTTTAGTGATTGGGCCGCGTTTACCTGTGCCCACTTCAATTTTGTCGATGGTTGCCACTGGCACAATTTCAGCCGCAGTACCTGTCATGAAGACTTCATCTGCAAGGTAAAGGGCTTCACGAGCAATGTTGGCTTCACGTACTTCGTAGCCTTTATCGCGTGCAATCGTCATGATCGAATCACGAGTGATGCCTGGCAGAATCGCGCTGGTTGCTGGTGGTGTGGTGATCACGCCATCTTTGATAACGAAGATGTTTTCGCCAGCCCCTTCAGATAGGTAACCATCAACGCTCAGTGCGATACCTTCGTCGTATCCGTGACGACGGGCTTCACCACCAACCAGTAGTGAAGATAGGTAGTTACCGCCTGCTTTAGCCGCAGTTGGGATGGTGTTTGGCGCAGCGCGGTTCCAGCTTGAAATCATCGCATCGACACCTTTTTCTAGCGCTTCTTCGCCTAAGTAAGAGCCCCAAGGAAATGCTGCAATGATTAGATCCATCTCAGTGCCAACTGGTGGACATACGCCTAAGCCAACATTACCGACAAAACCCAATGGACGAATGTAAGCGCTGTCGAGTTTGTTTTGGCGCAGTGTTTCGCGGGTCGCTTCCATGATTTCTTCTACAGAGAAAGGTATCGGAAAGCGGTAAATCTTGGCAGAATCTTTTAGACGTTGTGCATGCTCACGGTGACGGAAGACAATTGGGCCTTTTGGTGTGTTATAACAGCGCACGCCTTCAAACACGGATGTACCATAATGCATTGCGTGAGTTAGAACGTGCACGTTCGCCTCTGCCCATGGAACCATCTCACCATTAAACCAAATGAAATCTGCAGTTTTCGTTGCCATTTGTTGCCTTCCTTATGCACTTACGTGTTGTTGTAAGTTGTGATTTGGCAGTTCATCGTTGCGGATTTTTAGCACCTCAACCTTACGAACGTCCCACAACTTCTCTATTTGATTGATCAAAAACGAGATTGGTCGATCGCTGTCGACGATGATCTCGACGCTGGCTACTTTGCTTTCATGGTTTTGGGTAGCTGCGACTTGTTTGATCACAAAGCCTCGGTGACGAATCACACGTAGAACGCGCTCCAACAGTACCGGTTTGTCATCGGCTTTGATGTCGAGTAAATATCTGTCCATGCGATTGTCTCCTATGTATTTTCCAACATATCACTGTTTGATGCGCCAGGTGGCACCAATGGCCACACGTTTTCTTCTTCATCAATCAAAACGTGAAGCATGTAAGAAGTTTCACTCGCTAGCATCTCTTTGAGAGCAGGTTCGACTTCTTCTTTCTTGGTGATGGTTTTGCCCTGGATATCGAACGCTTTGGCAAGCATCACGAAGTCTGGGTTGTCATCAAGAATGGTTTCACTGTGGCGACCGTCGAAAAACAGCGACTGCCATTGGCGAACCATGCCAAGACGTTGGTTATTAAGAAGGACAATCTTCACTGGAATCTGACGACGCTTCAGCGTGCCCAATTCCTGCACGTTCATCATAAATGAACCGTCACCTGTAATAAGAATAGACTGATCATCAGGACGTGCGACTGCAGCGCCCATCGCTGCTGGCAAGCCAAAGCCCATGGTGCCAAGACCAGCAGAAGTGATGAAATTTTGTGGTTCGCGTGGCTGGATATGTTGCGCTGCCCACATCTGGTGCTGACCTACATCAGTCGAGACAATTGAGCTGTCTGGCATCATGTCTGACAGTTGTTTAAGCAATAGCGGTGCGTAGATTAACTCGCCCGGGTGGTCGTAACGCCACTTAAAGCCGCTGCGCAGACTTTCACTGTGATGTACCCACGGTGAGATATCTTGAGTCAGCTCTAGCTGAGGAAGAATGGTGTTGATGTCGCCACGCAATGGTGCGTTGGCGTGGCGCAGTTTATGAATCTCCGCAGCATCAATGTCGATGTGAATCACTTTCGCATTTGGTGCAAACGTGTCGAGCTTACCCGTCACACGGTCATCAAAGCGCGCGCCAACCACGATCAATAGATCGGCTTCTTGAACCACTAGGTTAGCGGCTTTGGTGCCGTGCATGCCCAACATACCAAGATAGTGAGGGTCATGGCGTTCAATGGTACCGAGGCCTTTTAGTGTGCTAACTGCTGGCATTGGGTTTAAGCGAAGGAATTCGCGTACTGCATCGGTTGCTTTCGCGAGTTGCACGCCACCACCAACATACAACACTGGGCGAGTTGAGGCTGCCAGTACATCTTGTGCGCGCTTAATGTCTTCAGCGCTGACATCTTCGATTGCAGGCGCTACGTATGGAGGCAGTAGATCTGTTGGGGTTTGAGCCAGTTGAACGTCTTTGGCGATATCGACAATGACTGGACCCGGACGACCCGTTTTGGCCACTTCAAACGCTTCGGCTAGCGTTGGCGCTAGGTCTTCAATTTCGGTCACGAGATAGCTGTGCTTAGTACAGGCTAGGGACATTCCGATCACATCCATTTCTTGGAATGCATCGGTACCTATATGAGAGCTAGCAACTTGGCCTGTGATGGCAACTAGAGGTACGGAGTCAAGGAAAGCGTCGGCAAGGCCGGTAACAAGGTTAGTGGCCCCTGGGCCGGAAGTTGCCATGCACACGGCAACGTCTTGAGTGGAACGAGCCATACCGATGGCGGCCATGGCAGCCCCTTGCTCATGACGGCATAGGATGTGCTCCACCCCTCCGTCATACAAAGCATCGTAGATTGGCATGATGGCCCCGCCAGGGTAGCCAAAAACGGTTTCGATGCCTTGCTGTCTTAAAGCGGCTACGACAAGTTGTGCACCAGTCATCGTAAACCTCCTTTGCTACGTTGTGGCTCGTAGCGATTGCCATATTTATTGCACTTCATGTGCACTCCCATTCTTCCCGTTAAACTGTCCGAGGGTTAGACAGATGACAACTTGTAGTTGTAAAAAAACCCCCGGACTTTTCAGTGCGGGGGTTTTTTGTAATTTGTGGTTACCTTTCGCCCACAATACCCCGCGCGGTGCCAATAATGACCACGATAATCAGGGCTAGCAGTGCGTTGATATGAGCGAAAAGGTTCATCTGTCTGTCGTTCTTTTTTCGTTAAAAAATGTTGTGTAATGTTCTACGAAATTGTTTGCGTCATTAGTGGTATCACACAATTCCGCTGCATGACAAGCAAAAAGTCATTCTTTTTTCACATTAACTCTCAATTGGGACGCGGTATATAACATAACCAACTAGATAAAACATTTGTTTACAGAGTGTTCAATAAATTGAGGAACGTATGGGGCTGGCAATCATTCATAGTCGAGCAAGCGTCGGGGTGCAAGCGCCATCGGTTAGTGTAGAAGTTCATATTAGCAATGGTATGCCCGGGTTTACCTTGGTAGGGCTACCAGAGACGACGGTAAAAGAGTCCAAAGATCGCGTTCGTAGCGCGATCATTAATTCTAATTTTCAGTTTCCAGCTAAGCGGATCACCGTGAACTTGGCTCCGGCAGATCTACCCAAGGAGGGAGGGCGTTTTGATCTTCCTATTGCATTGGGAATTTTGGCCGCTTCGGAGCAAATCGCGACAGATAAGCTTAAAAACTACGAATTTGTTGGTGAGTTAGCGCTATCTGGTGGTTTGAGACCTGTAAAAGGTGTGCTGCCTGCTGCGCTGGAAGCCAGTAAGATTCAACGTCATTTAGTGGTCCCACATGTGAATGGCGATCAAGCGGCGCTAGTGGGGAAAGAACAACATAAATCGGCTCAATCATTACTGGAAGTATGTGCCGAGCTTTGTGGTCAACATCGACTGAATCTTTTTCAAACGCCTAAGCGCAAAATAGTCGAAAAACATGGTCGAGACTTACAAGATATTATTGGCCAACAACAAGGTAAGCGCGCATTGGAGATAGCTGCCGCTGGAAACCACAACTTACTTTTCCTTGGCCCGCCAGGTACCGGGAAAACCATGTTGGCTTCGCGTTTGTGTGACTTACTACCGGAGATGAGTGACGAAGAAGCAATGGAAACCGCTTCGGTGGCGTCGCTGACGCAGAGTGAAATTAATGAGCACAATTGGAAGTCGCGTCCGTTTCGCTCTCCGCATCATTCAAGTTCAATGGCTGCATTAGTTGGCGGTGGCTCGGTACCCAGACCCGGGGAGATCTCTTTAGCCCACAACGGTTTGTTGTTTCTCGATGAAATGCCCGAATTTGATCGTAAAGTTCTAGACTCGTTACGCGAACCGCTCGAATCTGGTGAGATCATTATCTCTCGGGCGCAAGGTAAAACACGTTTTCCGGCTCGCTTCCAATTAGTTGGTGCACTGAACCCAAGTCCGACAGGATATTACGAAGGCAATCAAGCCCGCACCAATCCACAAGCTATTTTGCGCTACCTTGGTCGATTATCCGGACCACTGTTAGATCGCTTTGATATGTCTTTAGAAATCCCAGCTTTGCCCAAAGGGACATTAGCAGAAGGTGGTGATCGCGGTGAGCCGACCGCTATCGTTAAAGAACGTGTGAATCATGCGCGTACCAATATGTTGAACCGCAGCGGTAAGGTAAATGCACTGTTAGGCAGTCGAGAAATCGAGGCGTTTTGCCCCTTACACAAAAGTGATGCGGAGTTTCTTGAAACCGCTTTACATCGTTTGGGGCTTTCGATTCGCGCGTATCATCGCATTATCAAAGTGGCACGAACGATAGCAGATCTTGATGGGGCGGAGCAGATTGAACGAGCGCACTTAGCCGAGGCGCTTGGGTATCGAGCGATGGATCGCTTACTGAAACAACTCACGGCGCAAGCGGTATAGAGACGTGCAAATATCACCGCAACAAGTGTTGTAAGTGCCTTGTTGCGATGAAGGATGTTAGAAGGTGTAGTTGAGACCAAGAGACAACAGGTACTCTTTCTCATCATAGAACGTGATATTTGAGTCCGTTTGGCTGTAGCCGGCTAAAGAGATGAACGACCAGTTTTGCCAATCAAATACGTTTTGATATTCATAGGCTGCAAATAGGCTGACGGTGTCGTCATTTCGTGTTTTAGCAAAAGTTTGGCTAGTGGCTTGATAGTCTTTCCATGCATAACCTGCGGTGAGGGCCAACCGATGGCGATTGATAAATTTAAACCAACTGATGTCAAACCCGTACGAATCAAATGATTCCGCATTACCGTCGGCATCTTGATTAATGTAGGTAAACGCCGGTTGCAACATGGATGTTTGATTAAGTGAAACCCGATAGTCACCTTTAACGTAGTAAAGGCTCGCATCGCGAGCGAGTGAACGGTCCGTTACTTCTTCTTGCTCAATGTCTTTATCAGCATAAGCGAGATCAAGGTTGAAGTTTTTATCAATCAATCCTTTGATTTGAAAGCGATAGGCATTGCCGTCCACATCCGTTTCTTTACGGGCGGTTCCGACTTGATATGGGTTACGCCAAGTTTCGCTTTTGAGCACGGTCGGTAGATAGGAAATATCGAGCACGGTGCCGGACGGCAACTCGTGTTGATAGCCCAGCTGAAAAGCGAGTGTACCAACCGCGACATCGGAACGTGTGGTACCCGCGTACACTTGGTGAGTGAGTCGGTTACCAAAAGTGTAAGTAATGCTTCCTAGCGGCGCAGCGATAACGGAACTGTCACTATCGGCGCGCTTATCGAGAGAATCGATGGTGTTACTATTTTCCGTATTGAAGTTGGATTCTGATGATACAAATCCGGCATTCAGCGAAATTTCACCGCCAAAACCTGCGGTTTCAGCGAGTTGAGCCTGAGCAGAACTGACGACAAAGGCCAAAGGCAAGAGAATTAGCCTTGGTTTCATTCGTTATCTCCTTATTGTCGAATGAGTGGTGCAAATATTGGTTGAGGTAACAAATCTGACCATTCCCACGCATATTCCAATGTGGCAAAGGCGCAGTATAATTACACGCTGTTTTATTCTTCACACATTATCACTGTTGTTTGACTATCATGTTGGCATATTTGTTATTTTTTTTTAACGCTTCTTTTGTGATTCTCAATTCTGCGCTGTGTTCACTCGCAATTTGTATTATCGCTGTGTTTAAAGTATTGCTTCCAAGCGTGGAGCTAAAAGCGAAAGCGACCGCTTGTGCCAACAAGGTGATGTGGTTATGGGCTACCGTTAATGCGGGCATTCTGGCTGTTTCTAACCGTGTTGACTGGGATGTTCAGGGCGGTGAGGCGCTGAAAAAAGACGGGTGGTATCTGCTGATCAGTAATCATCTCAGTTGGACCGATATTGTGGTGCTTTGCTGCGTGTTTAAAGACCGCATACCTATGCCGAAGTTTTTCCTCAAACAACAACTGTTGTATGTGCCTTTCATTGGGATGGCGTGTTGGGCGCTCGACATGCCATTTATGCGTCGTTATTCGCGAGAGTATCTGATCCGCAACCCGCACAAACGAGGTCAAGATTTAGAGACGACACGTCGCTCGTGCGCCAAGTTCAAACATGCCCCAACCACAGTGGTTAATTATGTCGAAGGCACTCGATTTACCGAAGAAAAACAGCGTAAGAGCAAGACGAGCTACCAATATTTGCTGCAACCAAAATCGGGCGGGATCGCATACACGTTAGCGGCAATGGGGGAGCAGTTCGAGAACATTATCGATGTGACGCTGGCGTACCCAGAAAATACAAATAAGCCATTCAAGGATTTATTAATGGGCCGAATGGGCAAGGTTGTTGTGCGTGTGAATGTGTTGCCCGTCGATGAACGAGTGCTTGGTGATTACTTTAACGATAAGCCCTATAAGCGACAATTTCAGCAGTGGTTGGGTGATGTGTGGCAAGAAAAAGATCGGTTACTACAAGAGATTTACAAATAAACAAAGGGGAGCGATGAGCTCCCCTTTTGATTGATATCGATGCGCTTATTTTAGTGTCAGCAAGTAGTTCACCAGAGAGAAGTACTCATCCATCGTCTTGATGCTTTGTGCTTGAACTAGGTATTTGTTGTTAACGATAACCGCAGGAACGCCGGTTAGACCGCTGTTTTCAAATTGCTTGTCCATACGGCGAACCATGGAATCAACCGCAAAGCCTTTGAATGCAGAGTCGAATTTCTTCGCGTCTACACCTTCATCAAGGAAGATTTGGCGAAGCTCTTCATCGTTACGTGGCGCCTTCTTTAGATTGTGGATGCGGTTAAACATCACAGGCACTATTTTGTCTTCCACTTTTAGTGCAACCATGGTCGCGTAGGCTTTGCTCATTGATGGGCCCATATTGCCACCCATGAAAGAAACGTGGTTTTTTAGTAGTTTAGTGCCTTCTGGCAACTGCTTTTTCAGTTGCTGGATTACAGGTTCAAAGCTATTACAGTGCGGGCAGTAGAAAGAGAAAAACTCCGTCACAAGAGGTTTTTTTGATGCCTCAAGATCCAATACTTTGTAATGTTCACCTTCTTTGAATTGCGCTGCATGTGCCGACAGGCTTAACATCAGCATAGAAAACAGTGCGAACAGTTTTTTCATCGAAATATCTCCATTTTTGAATTTTTGGCCTGACTTACCATTGAGGCATTAAAGACAGCGGTGCTTCTTCTAAAGCGGCGATCTGCTCTTTAAATGCAAGGACCTGACCTTCCCAGTATTTTGGCTCATTAAACCATGGAAAAGCGAGAGGAAATGCAGGGTCATGCCAACGTTTTGCTAGCCATGCCATATAGTGCACCATTCGTAGACCGCGAAGTGGCTCGATTAGTTTCAATTCTGCAGGATTAAAGTCGCAAAACTCTTGGTAAGCCTCTAAAACAATGTCCAGCTGCATCAGTTTGTCTTGGCGTTCACCGTTCAGTAGCATCCATAAGTCTTGTACTGCAGGGCCGTTACGAGCGTCATCCAAATCAACAAACATAGGGCCATCTCGCCACAAAATATTGCCTGGGTGGCAATCGCCATGCAAACGAATGATATTGAAGCCTTCTTGCCAGTGGCTTTCAATTGATTTGATCAGCATATCCAAGTCATTGAAGAAGCTGTTCTCCAAGTGCATTGGAATCATATTGGCGTTTTGCAGAATCTCTCTTGGTTGATACAGGTATTCTTGTAAGCCAATAGTAGGACGATGTTGGAAGGCTAGGCGGCTGCCGACTTTATGGATTCGGCCAAGGAAACGCCCTACACCTTCGAGCTGATCTAAATTGTCAACCTCGTATTGGCGACCACCCACGCTATCAAACAGCGCAAAAGCATAGCCTTGATAGCGATGCAGGGTTTCACCGTTGATGCGCACAGGTGGTGCGACGGGGATTTCGTTGCCAATTAGTTCTAAAGTGAAGTCGTGCTCCTCTTGGATCTGTTCATTGCTCCAACGTTCAGGACGGTAAAACTTGACGACATAACGACGACGCTCTTCGTCAGTAAATTGATAAACACGGTTTTCGTAGCTATTGAGGGGAAGAAAGCCTGATTCTGCGCGAACGCCGATGCTTTCTAACGCGTACCACATAAAGTCTGGGGTAAGGGCGTCAAAGTTAAACATACTTTGGGACATATAAACAAAAAGGCTCATTACTGAGCCTTTTTCCGTTAGTCACTGAAGTAGCGCTATAGTTTTTTAATAAAACGGCTTTCTACTTCAATGGTGAATTCGTTGCTCTTATCGGTGAGTATAAACTGAATTGTCGTAATCGCAGAGTTTAGCTTGTCAGGATCGGCACCAAGACTCATTGGCAAGTTCAATACCTCACCTGGCTGGACCTGGATTGTCTGCTTACCATACCAGCTTACATCGGATAGCCCTTCAACATCCAACGAGTACTCTTGAACTTGCTGAGTTTTGTTGATCACCTTGAGGGTGTAGGTGTTTTCTACTTCTCCCGAGCTATTAACGCGGAACAGTTGGTTACGGTCGCGAATAACACTCATGCCGGCTGGGTCTACCGCTGCAATTTGGGCAAAGAACAGACCAATCATGACCAGTAGCACAGCTCCATAGCCCAGCAGCTTCGGACGCATGACTTTGGTACTCTTACCCGATAAGCGGTGCTCGGTGGTGTAACTAATTAGGCCTTTCTCGTAGCCCATGCGATCCATGGTGTTGTCACACGCATCAATACAGGCGCCACAGTTGATACATTCATACTGCAAGCCGTCACGAATATCGATACCTGTTGGGCACACCTGCACACACAAGTCACAATCAATACAATCACCCAAACCAAGTTGCTTTGGATCGGCTTTGCGCGGACGTGGGCCACGTTTTTCCCCACGTTTTGCATCGTATCCAACGATGAAGGTGTCTTTATCAAACATGGCAGACTGGAAGCGCGCGTAAGGACACATGTGAATACACATGATGGAACGCATCCAACCAGCATTACCATAAGTACAAATGGCAAAGAACATTACCCAAAAGACGGGCCAGAAGTTGGCGTTAAAGGTGAAAAAGTCGATAACCAATTGCTTCATTGGTACGAAGTAGCCAACAAAAGTAAAACCAGTGGCGAGTGCAATGGCAAACCAAGCTATATGTTTGACGGTTTTACGCATCGCTAAATTCGCCGTCAGCTTATTGGAGTCTTGTTTGCGGCGTTTATTGGCACTACCTTCGAGCTTCTCTTCAAACCAGATATACATGAAGGTCCAGACGGTTTGTGGGCAGAGATAGCCACACCAAACTCGACCTAAGAAGGTGGTAATAAAGAACAACCCAAACGCTGCGATCACAAATAGCAAGGCGAGTAGGGTAAGATCTTGCGGATACAATGTGGTACCGAAAAAGTTGAACTGCTGGTTGCCAATATCGAGCAAGATCGCTTGACGTTCACCGTAAGGAATCCACGGTATCAAAGCGAAGAGAAGCAGTAAGAACCAACCACCGTAACGACGCAGTTTCTGGTAAGTCCCTTTGCTTTCGCGTACATAGATGCGATTACTTGGGTTGAACCGATCCCCATTCCCTTTATGAGTCTTAGGGTTGTAGGTTTTAGGAGTCACATCTTTGATATCGATCTTATCCTGACTCATGCACTCATCCTTCTTAGGCTTTTATAATGTACGGCGTCATTTCTATTGATGTCGCTCGATGACATTGCTACTTCGTCCCTATCATAAATCATGACCGGACATAATTATTTTAGTAAATACTGATGAACGGCGATTATACAATCAATAACAATTCCTTTTCTTTAACGCAGTCAACGTTTAACAACAAAAGTCAGTACAGTTAACCTGATAATTGGCTGAACAGTTATAACCAACTGTGGGACTAAAAGTTTTAGTTATAAAAAAGCGACTCATTTGAGGGAGTCGCTTTAAGAATACTGGGCTGTTGAACCGGTTATTTGATGATGCCACGAGCGCGCAGAATCGCAGTTTTAAAATCATCTTCTTGGTCTTTCTTAAGACCTGGGATCATTTCGTCTTTGCTGCTGTTACGCATTTTAAGGTGGTAGATCAGCACGTCGTCGGTCAGATCTTCTAGCTTGCCTTCGTAGCCTGCTTCTTTCGCTAGCTTCACGATGAACTGTATTAGGTTCATTTCTTGGTCTTTATGCCATTCAGGCTCTAGTAGCTCAAGCAGCTCTTCAATGCGATGACACTTCATTTCTTTCTCCACAGAATTTATAGGTGTAATTAGCTGTAAAGGTACCAAATTGCTTTGCGAAGACCAAATAGGAAAAACTATCTATTTCACTGTGTTTTGTTCTAAGTCGTTGAGGTGGTTTGAGTCGCGTGCAAAGAAAAAGCGCAGCTGGCGCCGCGCTTTTGATTAAGCTGCTTTGATAACTTTGGCCGGAACACTCGACATCATTGCTGTCTTCTCAACCAATGTCATTGCTGGCGCAACTTGCTTTGCCTTTGGTGCAGTAGTAAAGCCACTGCGGCGGCGCATTGCACTAGTATTAGTGTGTGCGAACCTGACTGTTGTTGGGCGCATTAATTTACCTAACTGTCAGGCATATCCATTGCCGATGTAATGGCCTGAATCATTATGAGCTAGGCTCCAACAAGATTGAAGAATCACTCTTCTGGCTCTCGCCAATCCAGTTAATGAATCAGGAATACCGATATGCATGCATATCACGTATAAGATTAGCATCCTTGTAATAATTGGTCGATAGTTGAGCAATTGAATTGTTTAGATTTTGTCATTTTGTCGCGATGATCGAGGCAATTTTTGTTTGATCCCTCGATCAGCAGTAGTAGTATGAGATCTCGACGAAGGAGGTGCCTATGTCATTTTTGAAGAAGACACTTGCCAGTTTTGGGATTGGGAGCGCTAAGGTCGACTCAATCCTAAATCAAGACGTGCTATATCCTGGTCAAAGTGTGGATGTGTCTATCCATGTTTATGGTGGTGCCACTGAACAAGCGATCGACAACATCGATTTAAAACTGTGTTGTCGCTATATCGCGGAAGCTCCTGATGACCGTGGTGCGCGAGAAGGACACAGCATGCGCCGAGTACCTCAGACTCATGTGCTTGCTAAGTGGAGTCTCCCTTATGCGTTTACCATCCATTCCGGCGAAGAGCGTACCTTCGATGTTCAGCTCGATGTGCCTTGGAATACGCCTGTCACCATTGGTGACGCCAAAGTGTGGCTCGAAACCGGCTTGGACGTTGCTGCTGCTTTAGACCCGACCGATAAAGACATCCTCACCGTTCGGCCTGATCCACTAATGGATGCGGTGTTATCCGCATTTGAAGCGCAAGGTTTGCGTATTCGCCAAGTGGAGTGTGAGGAAGTAAAAGGGTTCGACCTGCCATTTGTGCAAGAATTTGAGATGGTGCCGACTGACGGGCCATACCATGGCGTGTGGCGTGAGTTAGAATTTGTCGCTCATCGTAGCGAGCAAGAACTCAAATTATGGTTTGAAGTTGACCGCACACGCAAGGGCGAGGGTGGCATGCTCGCAAGCTTACTGGGTAGCGGAAAACTCAAACGAGAGTTGACCATTCCAGCCACGACTAAGCTTGATCAAGTGGGCGAGCTTGTACTTAATTATCTCGATCAAACCACGGCCGTTCATGAGCCTTAATTTAAGCTTACACGTGTAAGCCTAATGTGCCATACTAGAGCAAATTTCAAACTCTAGTATAGGCGCATTGATGTCTGAACTGCAGAAACCTCAATACAGTCAACGCGAAGAACTGGCCAATACCATCACTCATGGCATTGGGATGATTTTTGGTATTGTTGGCTTGATACTGCTGCTAATCAAAGCCATAGACCAGCAAGCTGATACGCTGACGCTGGCCAGTATGGCTGTCTATGGTGCGAGTATTATCGTGCTATTTTTGGCTTCGACGCTGTATCACGCAATTCCGCACCCCAACGCCAAACGCTGGCTAAAAACTTTCGATCACTGCGCCATCTATCTGCTCATTGCTGGCAGTTATACGCCTTTTTTGTTGGTGAGTTTACGTACGCCGCTCGCGTTTGGTTTGATGATTGTCATCTGGACCATTGCTCTACTCGGCATCATTATGAAAGTCGCGTTTGTTTACCGATTTAAAAAGCTTTCCTTGATGACGTATTTGGTCATGGGCTGGCTGTCGTTGATTGTGATTTATCAGTTGGCGATCAACTTGGATATTGGCGGACTGACATTACTCGCAGCTGGTGGGATTGTGTATTCACTGGGGGTGATTTTCTACGTTGCGAAGCGTATTCCATTCAATCATGCGATTTGGCACGGCTTCGTTTTAGCGGGTTGTGTGTGTCACTTTTTCGCAATTTATTATTTTGTCGAGCCTATCTAACGGATAGATATGAACTCGACAAAACATGTGTTATCACATTAACGAGTTTTCACTTCTAACACTTTGGCTGAAAACTGGTATTGCTGAGACTGCGGCACTGCCAGTTTGATGCTTTTACCCTGTTCTGCTTGTTGTGGTCGCAGGTAAGTATCCGCCATTCGCTTGATGGATTGCCAAACTGTGACTTTTTCTTTCGCCAGTTGCTGGCCAGACATATCAAATACCAGAACTTCCACTTCAACTTGAATCACCGATTGTGAGCTTTGATTGGTAATGGACGTTGGCAGTACGAGCTCACCATCTTGATAGCTCGCGGAGCCAATCAGTACGTCGACACCAGAGTCAGACAGCTGCATGGTTGGCTTTTTGGCGTTTACCACCACAGTAGTGCCAACAGTTTTCGTCACAACTGGAATTGTCGCAATTGCGGGAGCTGCGATCGTTTCAACCGCGCCTATTGTCGCTTGCGTCTCTGTTGCTTGCTGCGCAGGTTTTTTCATGACGTATTCCCAAGTAAAGTCATCGTTTAACTTCACTTCTCGACCATCGGCTAAAGTGATGACTTCAGCGGCGTATGTGGATGAGGCGGCAAGTAGGGTCGCCAGAGTGATCCATGTTTTCATTGTTATACCTTTTATTTGTGTCTGCTTAACGGCGCCAAAACGCAGGGAAGAACAGTACAAGAATAGTCAGAATTTCCAAGCGGCCCATCAACATGCCAAAGCTCAGAAGCCACTTGGCGGTATCTGGCAGAGGCGCGAAGTTACCCGTCGGTCCAATCACGCTTCCCATACCCGGGCCGACGTTGGCTACCGCAGTGATGGCACCAGAGATGCTAGTGATGGGGTCTAAACCCAGCGCACTCAAGCAACCCGCGATGAAGATGATGGTGATAAAGAACATCAAGCCAAACGCGACCACCGAGCGAACAATGTCATCATTCACTGGGCGTTGGTTGTAGCGCTGTACAAACACACCTGAAGGGTGAATCAATTTCATCATCTGTTTGTTCAGCAGTGTCATTGCGATTTGGAAACGGAAGATTTTGATCCCACCAGACGTTGACCCCGAACATGCACCCGCCATCATTAAGAAGGCAAAAAGAGTTGTGGGTAATGCGCCCCACGCGGTGAAGTCCTCTAAGCCAAAGCCGGTTGTGGTGACGACAGAGACGATATTAAACATCGACACTCGTAGCGCATCCAAAATGGTGTATCCGTCTCGAATCACTAACCAGGCTGAAATCACTAAGCTTGAGAACACGAACAGGTACGCGAATCCTCGAACTTGAGCGTCGTTAACTAACACATCAATACGGCGTTTACGTAACGCGGCGATGAAGAGCAAAAATGGCAAGCCACCTAAGAACATAAAGGTAGTGGCCACCCAGTGTGCGCCATTAGAGAAGTGGTTCATCGACCCGTCGGATGTAGAGTATCCGCCCGTTGATAGCGTGGTAAAGGCGTGATTGATCGCTTCAAACAGGTTCATGCCGGTGACCAAGTAGCCCACAATGCATAAGCCAGTAAGCATCAAATAAACCGCTACGATGTTTTTGGCGACCGTTTTTGCTCTCGGGCTACTTTTATCCGACCAATCGGATGATTCGGTTTGGAATAGCTTCATACCACCGACATTGAGCATAGGTAGCACCGCCACCGCCATTACGATAAAACCAATCCCCCCAAGCCACTGCAAAATAGAGCGCCACAGCAAGATGCTCGGCGCCATGTTGTCTAGGCCACTGAGCACCGTTGAGCCCGTCGTGGTGATACCCGACATCGTTTCGAAGTAGGCGTCGGTGAAGCTGATGTGGTTGATGAACACAAACGGCAAGGCGGCAAACGCACTGGCGATGGTCCAAACCAAACTGGTGATGAGGAACATATCGCGTACGCTGAGTTTGAACTTGGCGGTTCGACCGATCGTTAGGCAAATGAAGGCGGCAAGGTGCGTGATCACAACGGCTTGGGCGAAATCGAGGAATCCCCCCGTACCGGTAAAGAAAGCGACCAAAGTCGGCACGTACATAAACAGGGCCAGTTTGGATAAAACCAGCCCGATAACAAACAGTACGGGACGTAAGTTGACCATAGGAAAATCCTAGAGGAAGAATGGACTCGGCTGGAATAGCGCTTCGACGTCTGATACGTATTTTTTGTTGACCAGGAACATCACCACATGGTCATCCTGCTCGATGACCGTACGGTCGTGGGCAATAAGGACTTCTTCGCCACGAACGATAGCACCAATGGTGGTCCCAGGTGGGAGCTTAATATCTCCAATCGCACGTCCAACCACTTTGGATGTACTTTCATCACCGTGAGCGACGGCTTCAATTGCTTCCGCAGCGCCGCGGCGAAGTGAGGATACGTTCACGATGTCGGCACGACGAACGTGCGTCAGCAAGGCGGAAATGGTCGCTTGTTGTGGTGAGATCGCCACATCAATTACGCCGCCTTGTACCAGATCTACATAAGCGCCACGTTGGATCAGCACCATTACTTTTTTCGCGCCCATGCGTTTTGCCAACATCGCAGACATGATGTTGGTTTCATCTTCGTTGGTCAGCGCGATGAAGACGTCGACTTGGTCGATGTTCTCTTCCGAAAGAAGCTCTTGGTCTGCCGCGTCGCCGCAGAACACGATGGTGTTTTCTAGCTCTTCTGACAGTTTTTCTGCACGTTGGTAGTTACGTTCAATCAGCTTCACGCTGTAGTTTTGTTCTAAGCGCTTTGCGAGACTGGCACCAATGTTACCCCCGCCAACAATCATGATGCGGCGGTACGGTTTTTCTAGGCGCTGAAGTTCACTCATCACTGAGCGAATATGGTTGCTTGCGGCGACGAAGAACACTTCATCGTCGGCTTCAATGATGGTAGTGCCTTGCGGGCGAATCGGACGACCCTGGCGGAAAATAGCCGCCACACGGGTATCGATGTGTGGCATGTGCTCACGCAAAGCAGACAGCGCGTTACCCACCAACGGGCCACCGTAGTAGGCTTTTACCGCCACTAGGCTGACTTTCTGTTCAGCAAAGCTCACCACTTGCAGCGCGCCCGGGTATTGGATCAGACGTTCGATGTAGCTCGTAACGAGTTCTTCTGGGGCGATAAGGTGATCGACAGGAATGGCGCCAGATTTAAACAGGGCTTCTTTTTCTGCCAAGTATTCTGGAGAGCGAATACGCGCAACGCGGTTTGGGGTGTTGAATAGAGTGAACGCGACCTGACAGGCGGCCATGTTGGTTTCATCAGTGTTGGTCACCGCGACGAGCATATCGGCGTCTTGTGCGCCCGCTTCGTGCAGCACGTCTGGGTGGCTCGCATGGCCATTGACCACACGCAGGTCGTATTTGTCCTGCAATTCACGCAGTCGGTCGGCATTATTGTCGACGATGGTGATGTCGTTGTTTTCACCCACTAGGTTTTCTGCCAGTGTGCCGCCAACCTGACCTGCACCAAGAATAATGATCTTCATACTCTTTTCTCGTATCTGAAAAAGGCGATTGAAATCACTCCAATCGCCCTATTTAGCATGCTGTTACGCGTGTGTTTTGGTTAGCACTGCGTAGTAGAAACCATCCATATCTTCTTCGCCTGGTAGAATTTGACGACCAGGCTGGTCGGGATCAGAATCCAGCAGTTGCGCATCCGCGGTACGTGCTAAAAACGCTTTTACTTGCTCCACGTTTTCTTGCGGTGTGATTGAACAAGTCGCGTAAACCATTGTGCCGCCGGGCTTCAGTTGCGTCCACATGGCATCAAAAATTTCACTTTGTAGCTCTGCTAATGCGGCGATGTCGTCTGCACGACGTAGCCATTTGATATCTGGGTGACGACGAATCACGCCAGTCGCAGAACATGGGGCATCCAGCAAAATGCGATCAAATTGCTCGCCTTGCCACCATTCTTGTGGATTACGCGCATCACCGCAAACCACTTTTGCCTGAAGGTTGAGACGCTTCAGGTTTTCATGCACACGTTTCAGGCGTGTGTCGTCGCAGTCAATCGCGACCACTTCACTGCCCGACGTGCGCTCTAGAATGTGCGCCGTCTTGCCACCTGGCGCAGCACAGCAATCTAAAATCAGTTCGCCGTCTTGTGGTTTTAGGTAGTTGATCGAAAGCTGCGCTGCCGCATCTTGGACCGAAACCCAACCTTTATCAAAACCAGGTAGCTTCATCACATCACATGGTGCGGCCAATTTTATGGCGTCCATTGCTTCTGTGTGTGGCGTGCTATCAATGTTTTCATTTTTGAGTAGCGCAAGGTATTCATCACGAGTGTGATGTTGGTGGTTCACACGCAGCCACATTGGTGCTTTTTGGTTGTTCGCTTCAACAATGCTTTCCCATTGCTGTGGGTAGGCCTCTTGCAGCAGTTTTAGTAACCAGCTTGGGTGACCGTACTTGCCAGCGTTGTTGCTGACGGCCATTTGGTCGAGTTCTTCTTGGTTGCGTTGGTAGTTACGCAATACTGCGTTAATCAAACCACGCAGACGAGGACCTTTCAGCTCTTTAGTGCCTTCAACCGTTTCACCGACAGCTGCGTGCGCAGGAATGCGCATGAAGCTCAGTTGGTAAATACCAACCAGAATTAGGTGATGGAATACACGTTGTTTGCCTTTGAGCGGCTTATCCATCAATTGGTTTGCGATCATTTCTAGGCGAGGTAGGTAACGTAGCGCACCGTAACAGATCTCTTGTAGCAGAGCGTGGTCACGAGGTCGTACCGTTTGTTGAGCCGCTGGAAGAGCGCTTGAAAGTGAGTGGCCCTTGTCGACGACAAGATACAGGACGTTAGCAGCCGCAGCGCGAACATTCATGATGAGTACCTTAAAGTAAAGGAGGGCATCTCTGCCCTCTAAAAGTTCGTATTATTGGGGATAATAACCCCTAGTATGGCTTAAACCAGCAGAGTGCCGACTTCAAACCAAGCTGCACGTGAGTTTAGAATATCCTGAACTGACATAGCTTTTTTGCCAGGAACTTGCAGTTGTTCTAGCACCAGTACGCCGTTGCCTGTCGCAATATAAATACCGGTTTTATCTGCTTGCACGATAGTGCCGGCTGGCTTGTCACTGGTTTGCTCTGCCACACGGCTTTGCCATACTTTGATGCTGTTTTCTGCCGCCTCAAAGTGGCTCATTGGCCATGGGTTAAATGCACGAACGCAGCGCTCAATGTGAGCCGCATCGTCGTTCCAGTTAATGCGTGCTTCTTCTTTGCTGAGTTTTTTCGCGTAGTTCGCTAGCTCATCGTCTTGCTTCACTGGCACTGCTTTACCCGCAGCAATGTCGGCTAAGCAGTCAATCAGGGCTTCTGGGCCAAGCTCAGCCAATTTTTCGTACATTGAAGCGCTGGTATCTGTCGCTTCGATTGGCAGAGTTGCAATCTTCAGCATATCACCAGTGTCGAGACCGATGTCCATCTGCATGATGGTCACGCCCGTTTCTGCGTCGCCCGCCCAAATAGAGCGTTGGATTGGAGCCGCACCACGCCAACGAGGTAGGATAGAACCATGTACGTTGATACAACCCAGTTTAGGGGTATCAAGAACCGCTTGTGGCAGTAGCATACCGTACGCCACGACAACCATGAGATCGGCATTCAGATCGGCAAGTTCTTGTTTCGCTTCGTCGGACTTAAAGCTTTCAGGTTGGTAAACCGGGATGTTGTGTTCTAGCGCCAGTTGTTTTACCGGTGGCGCAGCCAATTTCTTGCCACGACCCGCTGGACGATCTGGGTTTGTGTAAACCGCGATGACTTCATGCTCCGAAGACAACAACGCCGCCAAGTGACGGGCGGCGAAATCCGGAGTACCTGCAAAGACAATACGTAAAGACTGACTCAAGGTAGACTTCCTTCTAATTGGTATGGTTCGAGATTAAGCGTTTTGCTGCTTCTCGTTAAAGCGTTTGATTTTTGCTAGCTTGTCCTGAATGCGTTTGCGTTTCAGTGGAGATAGGTAATCCACGAATAGCTTACCTTGTAAGTGATCAAGCTCGTGTTGAACACAAATCGCTAGCAGGTCGTCGGCTTCAAAGGTGAACTCTTTGCCATCACGATCCAGTGCTTTAACGGTAACTTCTGCAGCGCGAGGCACAAGTGCGCGTGCACCTGGTACCGACAGACAGCCTTCTTCGATGCCATCTTCGCCACGCTTTTCCAGAATCTCAGGGTTGATTAGCACCATCGGCTCATCGCGAGTTTCTGAAATATCAATCACTACGATACGTTTGTGGATATCAACCTGCGTTGCAGCAAGGCCAATACCTTCTTCGTCGTACATGGTTTCAATCATGTCATCGACGATTTTTTGAATCTCAGGCGTCACCGCTTCAACAGGCTTTGCGACTGTGCGCAGGCGATCATCCGGGAATGTTAATACTTGTAATACAGACATATTCACTCGAAATATTGAACTGTGCCGAAACAGCACAAACCTTGTTGGCTCAATTCTAGACATTTTATAGCCTAAATGACAGCATCCTTGCACCAATTTCCATTCTGGTTCCTGCTTAATAGACCAAGGACGAGGGTCATGAATCGAATTTTCCGCAACGTTGCCAGTGTTACGTTGCCGTTACTTTTCTCTTTCAACGCTGTAGCAAATGTGGATGCAAACCCACTGACTGTTAAAGATGATGCGCCACAAACATATGTAGTCGTGAAGGGCGATACGCTATGGGATATTTCGGCCATGTACTTGGATAGCCCGTGGTTGTGGCCTCGTTTATGGCAAGTAAACCCGGAAATCGACAACCCTCATTTAATTTATCCCGGTGACAAGCTGTCTTTGGTGTGGATTAACGGTCAGCCCGTATTGAGCCTAAAACCGGTTAAGAAGCTGAGCCCGAAAGCACGCATCACGGAAAAGAAAGCGGTACCAACGGTCGCGGAAGGTTTGGTGATGCCTTACCTCAAATCGGATCGGTTGCTGGATCAAGATGCGTTGAACAGTGCAGCAAAAGTGATGGGTAGCAGCAAAGGCAGTAAGTATCTGACGGCAGAAGATGTGCTGTATATCAATGGCAAGCAGACCGCGACAGGCTGGGCTATTTACCGACCAGTAGCTACCTTTTCGCGTGACGATGTGTCCGAAGATATTACCGCGCTGCGTTTGATTGCCAAAGGCGAGCTCGTTGAAGCTTCGAGTGATTATTCAGGTTTGAAGCTTACATCGCAGATGCAAGAAATTCTACGTAACGATATCGCGTTGCCAAATCAATCGGTTGAGAATACTGACTTCACGACTACGTTCTACCCGCTGCCGTCGCCACAAGGCAGTTCGGCAAAGTTGCTAGGTAATATCGAAGGTATTCGCTTTAGTTCAACTAACCAAGTCGTGGTGATTGATAAAGGCACGTCAGACAATCTGAAGCAAGGCAGTGTGTTTGATTTAAAAGAAGACGCGCATCCAGTTTACAAAGACGGCGATGAGTTCAAGAAAGAGTTTGGCGTGCTTGATAAGAAAATCACTCTGCCACAGAGTAAAGTTGGCGAATTGCTTGTGATTCGTCCGTATCAGTACTTTAGCTTGGCACTGATCACTAACAGTAAGAAACCCATTAACCAAGATATTTCGGTGGTGTCACCGTTGGCGGACGAATTAACCATCGATGAATCGACGAAATAACGATGATCTCGCTGCCTGGTTAAAACTGAGTTGTTTGCCAGGCATTGGCGGCGTCAAAATGAATAAGCTACTGGCAAGAGACACGCCACGTAACATCGTAAACTTCTCTCCTGAACAGCTACAACAACTTGGGTTAACAACTAAGCAAATTCAAGCTTGGGCTTCAACAGATAAAGAAGTCGATGCTTGTTTAAGCTGGCTTGAGGCTTCTACAAGTCATCATATCCTGACACTGACTGACCCGCTTTATCCACCTCAACTCAAACAAATCGTTGCGCCGCCTCCGTTGTTATTTGTTGAGGGGAGTCCCACCTTTTTATCGCAACCACAAATTGCCATGGTGGGTAGCCGAAATGCGAGTATTGATGGCTTACAGCATGCACGCCACTTTGCCGCAGAATTTGTTCAGCACGATTTTATTGTCACCAGTGGTCTCGCTTTAGGCATTGATGGCCATGCGCACGATGGTGCGTTGCAAGCAAAAGGTAAGACGATTGCGGTGCTGGGATCTGGCTTAGAAAATATTTATCCGGCACGTCATCGTGGTTTAGCGCAACGTGTTATTGAACATGGGGCTTTGGTGTCTGAGTTTCGCCCCAACGCCAAGCCGCGCCCGGAAAACTTCCCGCGTCGAAACCGCATTATTAGCGGATTATCGCTAGGTGTGTTAGTTGTGGAAGCGGCGGAAAGGAGTGGCTCGTTAATTACTGCTCGTTACGCGCTTGAGCAAGGTCGAGAAGTATTTGCGCTGCCAGCTTCGATAAATGCCCCTAATGCCAGCGGTGGAAACCAGTTGATACGTCATGGCGCTTGCCTCGTAGAAAAGACGAAAGATGTCTTAGATGAAATACAGTCCTTGCTTGATTGGTCTATTAATCAGAGTACCGATTTATTTTCTACGTTAAATGATGAAGAAGAATTGCCATTTCCTCAGCTGTTAGCTAACGTAGGAAGTGAAGCTACACCGGTTGATATTCTTGCAAACAGGACCAATATACCTGTCCAAGAAGTCATGATGCAGCTCTTAGAGTTAGAACTCTCTGGGCATGTCGTTGCGGTTTCAGGTGGCTATATTCGAAAGGGGAGGGGCTAGCTATGATGATGGATATACTGATGTATCTATTCGAAACCTACATCCATAGCGATGCAGAGTTACAGGTCGAACAAGACGAGTTGGAAGAAGAGTTGCTTCGTGCAGGCTTCCAACAAAAAGATATCTACAAAGCCCTTGTCTGGTTAGAAGAGCTTGCCGCATTGCAGCAAAGTGACACCTCTTCTGCAATCTCGACTTGCATGGCTTCGTCATCAACTCGTATCTACACAGCGAAAGAGATGCAGCGTTTAGATTTGGAATGCCGAGGTTTTCTATTGTTTCTCGAGCAAATCAATGTGTTAACCACAGAAACTCGCGAAATGGTGATTGACCGAGTGATGGGATTAGAAACGAGTGAGTTTGAGCTTGAAGACCTCAAATGGATCATTCTGATGGTGCTGTTTAATGTGCCGGGCAACGAAAACGCTTACACGCTAATGGAAGAGCTGTTGTACACCAAGGAACAAGGGATTCTTCACTAACCATCTGGGCAAGTTCGAGTTTAGCTAGAATAAACGCGAGCTTGTCTTTTTGTGTGTTTTTCACGAAACGGTAAGTATGAGTAGTAAAATCGACAACACCCTTTTCTCTGCCCATGAACACGCTTTGGAACACGAGCCGTGCCCTAAATGTGGCAGCGAGTTGACCCTCAAACATGGCAAACACGGTCCCTTTCTTGGCTGTAGCCACTACCCAAGCTGTGATTACATTAAACCGCTACACAGCAATGATGGGCACATCGTGAAAGAGTTGGGTGTGCCTTGTCCTGAGTGTGGCAATGAGTTGGTACTCCGCCAAGGGCGCTACGGCATGTTTGTCGGTTGTAGTAACTACCCGGCTTGTCATCATATTGAGTCGATTAATCAACCAGAGCCAGAAAAGCAGTCGCAAGAGCTCCACGCGTGTCCTGAATGTGGCAAAGGACATTTGGTTGAGCGTAAAACCCGATTTGGCAAAACATTCTACGCGTGTGATAACTACCCTAAATGCAAATTTGCTGTGAACCTTGCTCCGGTCAAGGGGCGATGCGAAGAGTGTGGTTTTACTCTGTTGGTGGAGAAGAAACTTGCCAGTGGTGTGAAATTGCAATGTGCCAATCGTAAGTGCCAGCACACCCAACAAGGGTAAATACATCAAAGGAATTAAAAAGGGTCGCATCGTGCGACCCTTTTTTGTTTTTTTGCTGCCAAACGTTAGTGCTGAGGCTGTTTAGCGAACGCTTGCACGGCTGGGAAAGCTATTGGGTCTAAGATGTCTGCCAGAGCGCACAACCTACGGTGCAATTCTCCTGGGTAGTCGCCACACACGTTGATGTGTCCCATTTTTCGCCCTTCACGTTTCTCTTTGCCATACCAATGAAGGTGGCAACCATCCATTGATAACAATGCTTCTGGTAGTGTGTCTTCACCAAGAATATTGATCATTGAGGTTTCACGAACCAATTTCGTACTACCTAATGGTAAGCCGCATACTGCGCGCAGATGGTTTTCAAACTGACACGTTTCTGCACCTTGCTGTGTCCAGTGACCAGAGTTGTGCACGCGTGGGGCAATCTCATTCACTAACAGTGTGCCATCGACATCAAAGAACTCTAATGCCAGTACGCCAACATAATTCAGGCTGTCAGCTACAGCGGTGAACATCTGCTTGGCTTGCGCTTGAAGTTCTGGCGCATCAATTGTGGTGGATAAGCTCAGTACGCCATTGATGTGAACGTTTTCTGCTAGAGGGTACACTTCAACGCTGCCATCTTTACCGCGAGCACCAACCAGTGATACTTCGCGGTTAAAAGGAACAAACTCTTCAGCAACAATCGCTTGAGTTGGTGTTGCCGCGATGCACTCTGCCATCTCAGTCCAAATGTCGTCGACTTGAGAAGCTTCTTTTAAGCGCCATTGACCTTTACCATCGTAACCTCCCAATGCACTTTTCAGAACCATTGGCATACCAACGTGTTCAATTGCGCGCTCAAAGTCTTCACGAGTTTCAATGACGTAGTATTTCGCGTTGCGCACGCCAGCATCATCAAGCAGTGCTTTTTCAATACGGCGATCACCACCTGCTTTGATGGCTTCTGTGCTTGGTAGAAACTTTCCGCTTGCTTCACAGACATCGAGAACATCATGAGGGATATGTTCGAACTCGGCGGTAATGACATCTACTTGTTCAATCGCATTTTCTAGACCATGGCCTAATACGTGCTGAGTGAGTGGGTGAACGATGTTTGCACTCCCGACATCATAAGCGGAAATTTGGATATTTAATGGTGCACCAGCCAGAGACATCATTCGAGCCAACTGACCAGCTCCAAGAACCAGTACATGCATCTGATCAATCCTCAGCTGGGTTTGGGTGAGCTAATACCGTTTCCGTTTGTTCATTGCGGAATGCTTCTACTTTTTCCATAATGCTGTCGTCATGAGTACCGAGAATTTGTGCCGCGAGAATGCCGGCATTTGCCGCACCTGCTTCACCAATGGCTAAAGTACCTACTGCGATGCCTTTTGGCATTTGTACGATGGACAATAAAGAATCCATGCCCTTCAATGCACGGGACTGAACTGGCACGCCAAGTACGGGCACACTAGTAAATGCAGCCGCCATGCCTGGTAAATGCGCGGCGCCACCAGCACCTGCAATAATAACTTTGATACCACGTTCTTTTGCGCTGCTTGCGTAATCAGCCAATAGTTGAGGAGTGCGGTGAGCTGATACTACTTTTGTTTCGTAAGATACGCCAAACTGATCCAGCATGTCTGCTGCCAATTTCATGGTTGGCCAATCGGATTTAGAACCCATGATGATACCGACTTTCATCTCAAACTCCTTCAAGCAACAAAATAAGGTGAGCCATAAATTTGGGGGCATTATACGGGGATTTTTATCTCAAGCAAACGTTTGCGCCTCGTCTTTAACGCTATTGATACATTTCATAAAAAAATTGCTTTAGTGTCTGAGAATGAATATTTGTACACTTAGTGAAAATAATACAGTCAGACAATCAGGAAGTAATCGGTGGATAACTTTGAACAAGTGCTCAACGCACTACAACAAGGCGAAGTGATTGCCTACCCAACAGAAGGGGTTTTTGGTGTCGGATGCGATCCAGATAACCCAGAAGCAATTCAAAAACTGCTGGAGCTCAAGCAGCGTCCGGTGGAAAAAGGGTTGATTCTGATCGCCGCAAGTTATGAGCAGCTCTTGCCGTATATTGATGAATCTCAACTGACTCAAGCACAATTAGCGACCGTTCATGCAACTTGGCCTGGTCCATACACTTGGATCATGCCAGCGAGCGATAAAGTCTCCAACTGGGTTTCAGGACAATTTGATTCAATTGCAGTTCGTGTGACTGATCATCCTTTGGTGCAAAAAATGTGTAATGCATTCGGAAAGCCGTTAACCTCTACCAGCGCGAATCTTTCCGGCTTGCCACCGTGTATGACCACGGAAGAAGTCGAAGAGCAATTGGGTGACAAGCTGGTGGCCATTCTTCGTGGTGAAACCAGCGGTCGTGATAAACCCAGCGAGATTCGTGACGCCAAGACTTCACAAATATTAAGACAGGGCTAACCCTGCTTGCCAGTCATCAACCGGTATCACGTAATAGGTAATAACGTATGTCAGCAATCGATAAGTACGCCGTAAAGCAGTTCCTGATGTCACTTCAGGACTCCATTTGTCAGCAGTTAGAACAAGAAGATGGAAAGGCCGTCTTTGTCGAGGATGCATGGCATCGTGAACCGGGCGAGCGTCTTGGTGGCGGTGGGCGCTCACGTGTTCTACGTGATGGCCTTGTTTTCGAGCAAGGTGGCGTGAACTTCTCACATGTTGAAGGGAAAGAAATGCCAGCATCTGCGACGGCACATCGTCCGGAGCTAGCGGGTCGCCGTTTTGAAGCGATGGGGGTCTCTTTGGTTATCCATCCCAAAAACCCTTACGTCCCAACTTCTCATGCGAATGTGCGTTTCTTTATCGCCGAGAAAGAGGGCGAAGACCCAATTTGGTGGTTTGGTGGTGGTTTCGACCTGACTCCTTTCTATCCTTTCGAAGAAGATTGTCAGTCATGGCACGATACAGCTAAGGCAATCTGTGCCCCATTTGGTGAAGAAGTATATGCTGAACACAAAGCGTGGTGTGATAAGTACTTCTTCTTGCCACATCGAAATGAAACTCGTGGTGTTGGTGGTTTGTTCTTTGATGATTTGAATCACTGGGAGTTTGATAAGTGTTTTGATTACATCAAAGCGGTGGGTGAAGGCTATTGCCAAGCTTATTTGCCGATCGTGTCTCGTCGTAAAGACATCGAATATGGCGAGCGCGAACGTGAATTCCAACTTTACCGTCGTGGTCGTTATGTTGAGTTCAACTTAGTGTACGACCGTGGCACTTTATTCGGTTTACAAAGTGGTGGGCGTACCGAGTCGATTCTGATGTCGATGCCGCCGTTAGCGCGATGGGAGTACCGCTACGAACCAGAAGCAGGAACGCCTGAAGCCGAACTTTACGATCGATACCTGAAACCACGCGAATGGTAAGCACGGAATCTCCTTTTCTATATAGATAGATAGTGATAGGGTCATCTGTAATCAGATGGCCCTGTTTTCTCTATATCTAGGTAAGGAATAAAGGTAAGGACATGAACCCGCAAATCGATCGTTACGCCGTGTTTGGTAACCCTATCGGGCACAGCAAGTCGCCATTTATCCATACACTCTTTGCTCGTCAAACGAATCAGTCCCTTACATACACCGCAGAGTGTGCGCCTGTGGGTGGATTTATCGAGGCGGCGAAAGCATTTTTTGCTGACGGCGGCAAAGGCTGTAACGTGACCTTGCCTTTTAAAGAAGATGCCTATCAATTTGCCAGCCGTTTGACCGAGCGTGCTCAGCTTGCTGGAGCAGTGAATACACTTAAGAAGCTTGATGATGGTGAAATCATTGGTGATAACACTGATGGTGCAGGCTTAGTGCAGGACTTGTTGCAACATCAAGTCGTTTTAGAAGGCGCACGCATCCTGATCATAGGAGCTGGTGGTGCCGCTCGAGGAGTGATTAAACCATTGCTCGATCAAAAACCAACATCTCTAACGATAACTAATCGTACATTTTCTAAAGCCGAACAATTGGCAGAATTGTTTTCTGCATATGGTCCTGTTACAGCAAACGAGATGAATACCATTGCTGAAGAGTTCGATGTCATAATCAACTCTACGTCTGCATCATTGAGTGGTGAGTTACCTGCGATCTCTTCCTCGGTGTTCGCCGCCAATAGTACAAGCTACGACATGATGTATGGCAAAGGTGATACCGCATTTAACCAATGGGCTAAGCAACACGGTGCGGCACATGCTTATGATGGTTTAGGTATGTTAGTTGGCCAAGCTGCTGAGAGTTTTATGTTATGGCGCGGTCTTCGTCCTGGAGCTAAACAGATTTTGCGTGAATTAAGAAAGAACCTTGAAGGTCAATAAGCGATGAATCAATCCATCTTATTCCCAGACATGCAATCATGGGATGAAGTGTCACAATCAGTAAACTTTGCGGCGCAACAATCTGGTGCGCTAATAGAATGCTTTGTGACGAAACAAAAGTTAGAAAAGTTATCTGGCTCAGAGTTAGATACGGAGCAGGCCGTGCTCTCTGCTTTTATTGACTACCGATTTGATCTGGAAGAAATAGCAGAAGAGTTAATAGAAGATGAAGCCTTCAACGAAGAAGGCCATATTATCATCGGCTAACAGACCTTTAGTTCAAGTCTTCTACTTCATGTAAGTAGTCGTTTTTGTTTTGAACATAGTTATTGGCAGACTTTTGCAAAAAAGCTCGTTCTGTCTCTGATAGAGGGCGAGCTTGTTTTACTGGACTACCGACATAAAGATAACCGCTTTCTAATCTCTTTCCTGGCGGTACTAAACTGCCCGCTCCAATCATCACCTCTGATTCAATAACGACAGCATCTAAAACAATCGCCCCCATACCAACCAATACACGATCGTGTATCTCACAACCGTGCAGCATCACTTTGTGGCCAATCGTAACGTCATTGCCAATTATAAGTGGGTAGCCGTTTGGGTTTTCGGCGTTCTTATGGGTGACATGCAAAACACTGCCATCTTGAATATTCGTTCGATCACCAATGTGAATGTGGTTCACATCGCCTCGTGCCGCTACTAATGGCCAAATGCTAGAATCGTCCCCAATACGGATATCTCCGACTAACACTGAGGTTGAGTCAACGTAAACACGCTCACCAAGTTGAGGCTTTATACCTTTGTAGCTTCTAATTGAGCTCATCTTTTCTCCTTATTAGGGGCGAGTACAGGGGACATGGAGGTAGAATAGTAGTGAAAACTCGCCTTTTAGAATAAAAAACACCC
>NZ_WXWT01000412.1:0-13381 GCF_009904725.1 Vibrio sp. V43_P6S15P86 | reverse complement strand
ACATTAACGTTCTTGATGATTTAGTAATCCAATCTTTAACCCTTACTTAACAAGCGCCTATTCTGTTCTTTTTTTATTCAAAACTCGTCATTTTTGTAGATACAGATCAAATACCTGATAGAATACCCTTAGTATTTACAAGAGGATTCGTTATGAGTGTCGAATTAGAAAAAAACCAAGTATGTGAAGCTTGCGGCTGCGCAGGCGAGATTGGCTTCATCATCAAAGAAGGTGACGAAGTTGCCGACGTAACGGTTTTCGCACAGACAAAAACAGAGCTAGAGTCTGAACTACAAAAATACATTGAGCTCGCTAAATCAGTATGTGCTGATGTTGAATACAATGTTTCTGAAATAACAGAAGAGTCAAACCAAGCGACGGCTCGATTCAAATTTGAAGTAAGTGCTGAAAAGCTTATCTTTGAATTAAAAACTCGCTCACTCGCGCGTTAATGGAAAAAGCGAGCTCTGTGCTCGCTTTTTTATTTTTCCGTTATCCTAATATTAAACAGACCGTTTTTTGGCGTTTATTTATCTTTTTTGAATACCACCCACTTTAACGAACCATTCGTTTCAAAATCGTTCTCAGCTGTACACATCAGTAATACACCCTCAACATTAATCACGGCTCCGGTGGTGTAGGCTTTATCATCGTAGTAACAGATACGCTGACCTACCTTGCCGTCAGCGACCACCAGCGCTTTGCTTTCTGGCGTACTGTATGATTTAGCAAAAGCGGCCCCAGATAGTAGTACTGCTACAACACCAGCGACAAAAATAGACACTCTTTTTAACTTCATGAAAATCTCCCTCAGACGCTCATGATACTAACAAGGACGCTTGTTCAGTTCTTGGCAGAACCTCATATTCTTCATATCTCTACTGATATTTTTCTCACATTTACTTTTAAATAAACTATATAATCAATCACTTAATCATTCCCTAACTTGCACACTGAAGCAACTCGGCATCGTGAGAGCGTGTATGCTTTCAGATAAAGCCCTAATTTGAAGTTCTTGGGCTAAAAATCAAAAACTGTTAACAAAGTATGCATAATGAGTCTATTTAAGTATAAGATGAGCACTTAAGATCTCTATGTTTAACTAAGTCTCTGGCTATGCGTATTGTTTCCCTTTTCCTTACTTTGATGCTGCTCTGCTTCTCATCTTACGCATATGAGCTAGATTACTACTCTAAGTTTGGTCACACCGATAATTACGGTAATCTTGATCTACGAAACAAACCTTACACCCAATTACCTTCTGGGTTAGTGGTCAAAGGCAACTTAAATATCTCGCAAACCCCGATCAAAAAGCTGCCTAAGGGGCTTGATGTTGGAGGCAGTTTGGAAGCAACCAACAACGCGCTCAAAACCATTCGCTCAGGTACAAAGATAAAAGGTTATGCGAATCTACTGGGTAGTAAGATCGAAAGCTGGCCTAGGGGCATCAAACTCGGCGGTTATCTGAACTTGACGGATACACCATTAAAAACGCTCCCAGCTAAACTTCGAGTCAAAGGCGATTTAAGTGTTATTCGCACTCCTATCTCTGCTCTTCCTGAAGGATTGGTGGTTGATGGTAACCTTTATATAGGAGGGTCCGCGCTACAAGTATTTCCAGACACGATGACGGTGAAAGGGAATATCTTTTTAGGTGGTAACAAGATCACCAAGTGGCCTAGCAATTTAACCCTTGGCGGGGCTGTTGCACCTTAAAAAGCAGACAAGAAAAAGCCCCGGGAAACCGAGGCTTTAAGGCGTTCATAATCCATCAATTCAGTAATGAATATTACTCTTGATTGTTCACTGGGTTGGCATAGCTCGCCACCAAATAAGGTCTTGCCCCTTGAGGTAACTGCTCCAATTTATCCGCGAGGTGACGCTTCACCGCCTCTGTGATGATGCTTGAATCTTCGCGTCCAGCAGCTAGCAAGTTGATTGGGTACAACTTGTAGTTGTTGTGAATTTGGCGGTCGATTTCGCCGGCAAGAGATTCTGGCGTTTCAAACTCTTGATCAATCATATCACCAAACGCGACATGCACACGGCCTTTATAACCAATGATGCCCTGAATGATGCTTTCGATATCTTCAAATTCACCTTTTTCATAACGGCCATTTTCTGCTTTTTCGTACAGCTCTTTTGCTTTGGCAATGTCACATGGATCATTTTCATAGGCAATCGAGACAGGAACGATTTTCAAAGAACGCGTGTATTCACCAAAGCTGATCTTCTGCTTGCGGCCTTCAACATGGAACATTTTTAAAATCGCAGGATCAGTAAAGTCGTTTCCATCTTTGGCACGACCTTCCTTTTGGGCAATCCAAATTGAATTACCGGTATCAAGCGAGTGTTTAATGTAGCTCGACAGTTGTCCTAATGCTTTCATCATTTCTCTAGGCGCCTTAGCAGAGCGCTTAACGATGAAGCTTTTATTGAGTCGCATCAATTCTGTCGCACATGGCTTCTTCAGCAGGTTGTCACCAATCGCAATACGAACCGTACGGTGCCCACTTTGGTACAAGCCATAGTTTACTAGCGCAGGGTCCATCGCAATATCACGGTGGTTAGAAACGAATAAGTACGACGTGTTTTTATCCAGCTTATCCAAACCAGAAAAAGTGACGCCATCCGTTGTCTTATTCAATGTATCTTTCAGATACTTCTTCACTTCAATCTGAATCGCTTCTACAGAATCAAGCTTGCTCCATTTAGCTTTCAGATAGATGCGCAGGATCGGGCTCATTAGCGTTTTAAACCACGCTGCTTTATTAGCAAAGCGATGATCGAGAATAGCAGTGATAAATTCATCATCTTGGATTAGACGATCCAGCGCTGCTGGAATTTCTTCGTCATTGTAAGGACGAATTTCAATATAAGGATCGGTATTGGCAGTCATTGTTCATTACATATCAAAAAAAGCTGGCACATTTTACGCATAGTTTTGCTGACAAGCAGCATTTCAACCCATACTTTTAACATGGTCATACCAGTTAGGCTACAATTTCTCATGCTAAAAAATTCTCTCAGCTGGTTGGAATCGTATAGGTTTAACGTTACCCTTAGCGCCAAAAAACACTGGTACTCATAATGAACTACGCAATTGAATTTCACGACGCTAAATACCCCTTTCTTGAAGTAGCTGCGCGCAAAAAAGCACTGAAGCACAGTCTGCTGTCTGTCGTCGAAGGGTTAGCCGTCATTAAATTGGGTAAGCAGGAGTATGCCATTGAACCAGGCCAATATTTTTGGATTCCTCAAGGATGTTTGAGCTCCCTCACCTTTTTACCTAATTCTCGTGTATATCGTTGTGATTTTTCTGTGCGTTTAAATGATGACTTCTCACAACAAGCGGGGTTTGTGAAACCTTCACCGCTGCTAAAAGCCCTCGTCGAGAAACTAGCAACAACAGCCGAGCGCTCAGATCTGCAAACCGATCTGCTGACGGTAGTAAGACATGAAGTATTGACTCTCTCTCCTAAACTAGCGCACTCAACGTTAACAAAAACCATCAATCAGTGGACGCCTGGTTGTGACATGGACATTTCTAAAGAGCTGTGCTTGGTACTCACACTCCGTGAAGCAAGGAAAATGAAGCTGTCGGGAAAGAAAGAAGAGCAGATTGTCGATACGCTTTTTGCGGGTAACACAGAAGAATATGAGCAGCTTTGCTTTTTGGTCTTTGGAGAAGCGCTATAACTCGCATTCTAACGAGCCATCTTTTCAGTATTACGCAGAGTGACGCGCGCAGAAAATAGAGACTCAAATAAAAAGGGCGTGCATGGATGATGTACGCCCTTTTTATGTTCGCTCAAGGTGACTAGAAGGGAACTTCAATCTGCATCATCCAGTCAGCGTCGTAATATTCGTGCCAACGATAATCAAATCGCATTCTTGGCTGCCCGTCGGATTTATCACCAAAACCCACGCTGAACATCAGGCCATGACTACGGAGCCACTCTTCTGTGTCCATTTTGCTCTCTTCGTCTCGGAGCTCTTCCGGCATCCAAAAACCAAGTCCAAAATAATTCTTTTCTAGATTTTGGGTTAGGAGTGGTGTGTCTTCCGGCTTAATCGCCCACTCTTCCCAATAGTTTTCTGTTGGCCCTTCGAATTTCGCTTCCGCAGCATACCAAATCAACGCATCCGTACTTAATACGCCAATGGAATCTAAAATTTCTTCACAGATAGGAAGGGTGTTATCTTCAAACACAACAGAACGATCAGAAAAATAGTTACACGCAGAATGAGCTTGTGTGACCACAAGCAGCGCACATGCACTAAATACGGCTAATCTGACCATGAAAATCTGACCTCTCAGTTCCCAGATAATGTTTCTTTGTATAAGCCTTCGTTAAGCAACAATTCACAGACGGACGGGGTTGTGTAGGCGCTTATGCCTTCACCCGTAACCAATGCGTTACGTATATCCGTGCTTCTGACTTTTACTTTTTCAGGGCACGCCATAACAGTCCAACGTTCCATAATCTCTTCTGCTCTACTAAATTTAGCAAATTTGAAGAAATTATCAGGACCTATGACAAAAGTTATATCGGCTGTTGGGTAGATTTCTTGAATTTTTTCTAACAACGCATAGGTTGTCACACTTTGTCCGGGTTGGTACAAAGCTTGCTCTGCATCAGAACGCCGAACATTAGAAAGTCCCATATCTTTGATGAATGCATCAACCATTTTGCACCGAGTTGGGTAATCGAGCATATTCTTGCCCCAAGCGTGTGCAATGCTAGGTTCAAGTAGCACAAGGTCAAAGTGGCTCAATGACTCAATAACACTTTTGTGCCCTAAACTAGGTGGGTTAAATGCACTACCAAAAATGGCGATTTTTTTCATATCCGGTGATTACCTGGTTGAAGAGAGTTTTCTAATCTGATGATTTCGGTATGATACTACTAATCTTTACAGCTTTTGACCCTAAAGTCGTGTTTATCAGTCTCAATTGCATGGTTTATCACCATTTGAGCAAGCGGGCTTTGGTGTCTGAAATATTTGCAGGAAAAGGAACCCTAAATGGAACAATCCATCCGTGATGAAATGCGTGTACTCCCTTCAATTGATCCGCATTTTGAAATTGAACGCCGTATTGCTTTTATTAAGCGTAAGCTACAAGAAGCAGGTTGTAAGTCACTGGTGCTTGGCATTAGTGGCGGTGTTGACTCAACCACGTTAGGTCGCCTTGCCCAGCTTGCAGTAGAACAATTGAATGCGGAATCTGGTACTGACAAATATCAGTTTATCGCAGTACGTCTGCCTTACGGTGAGCAAAAAGATGAAGATGAAGCGCAACTGGCACTCTCTTTCATCAAGCCAACACACTCTGTGTCTGTGAACATTAAAGATGGTGTTGACGGTTTGCATGCGGCGACTGATACCGCGTTGCAAGGGACTGGCCTGCTTCCGACTGAAGCCGACAAAATTGATTTCGTAAAAGGTAACGTAAAAGCGCGAGCTCGTATGATTGCACAATATGAAATCGCTGGTTACGTTGGCGGCTTAGTATTGGGAACAGACCACTCAGCAGAGAACATCACCGGTTTTTACACTAAGTTTGGTGACGGCGCGTGCGACCTTGCCCCTCTATTTGGTTTAAGCAAGCGTCAAGTCCGCGAGTTAGCTGCAACATTAGGCGCACCAGAGCTGCTTGTTAAGAAAGTACCAACGGCAGATCTAGAAGAACTAGAGCCGCAAAAAGCAGATGAAGATGCTCTGAACTTAACTTATGAACAGATCGATGACTTCTTAGAAGGCAAACCCGTTCCACAGCAAGTGAGTGATCGTCTGGTAGCGATTTACAAAGCAACGCAGCACAAACGTCAGCCAATCCCAACGATTTACGACTAAGCGATATTTTCCGTTCACTTTTAAACTCAAAACGCTGCTAAAAATAGCAGCGTTTTTTTGTCTAGGAACAGTTTTTTCGAAGGACAAAGTTGCTCTCGCCTAGTTGGTTACCGTTACGTCCGTCTCTGGCACAGCACAACACGCCAATACGGTTCCCATTGCACGTTCCTCATCAGTCAGCGCGGGCACGTCCGGATGATGAACTTGCCCCGACGTAAGCTGAACTTTACAGGCACCACATAAGCCTGCACGACAGCTATTGCTGATGACCTTCCCAGCATCTTCGAGCTGATCTAACAACGTTTTTTGGTTGTTGCCTACGACTTTAGTTCCATTAAAGTCAATAGCGAGACTTTTCTCTGGCTTTGACGTAAGAGAAGAAACTCCAAACGCTTCTTGATGGTAGTTTTCCTCTGGCAGCCCTTTTCTTAGTAGAAGACTTTTTGCTTTATCCATAAAGCCATCAGGACCACACACAAACACTTGGCGCTGTTCAACATCTTTGATTTGCTTGATATGTGACAAACTTAAACGCCCTTTTAACCCAAACCAATCAACGGCAGGCTGCGTTAAGCAGATTTTCACTTCTAACCCCGGGTGCTCACGCTTTAACTGCTCCAACTCTGAGCGACAAGGAATATCATTTTCGGTACGACATTGATGGTAGAAAACCACGTTCTCCAACTGATTGTGATCCGCTAAGTAACGTACCATCGATAGCATTGGTGTTACTCCACTGCCTGCAGAGAGTAAGAGCAGAGGCTGCGCTTCATGCGTTTTAAGGTGGAACTGACCGTCAGGTTGTTCTGCCTCTAAAACATCACCGACTTGTAAATTGTCTAAGAGCGAATTAGAGACTCTTCCACCAGCAATACGCTTAACAGAAATAGCATAACGACCCGGACGAGAAGGACTGGATGATAAGGTATAGCGTCGACCCACTTTCTTCCCATCAATATTCACCTCTATTGGCAGGTGCTGTCCTGGCAAGTAATTAGGCAAAGAACCTTTGTTTGGCTCTAACCATAAGGTCACGAAGTCTTGGGCGATTTCCTCACGCTCAACACATGTTAACGTCATGCGCACTGGCGAGTTATCCGCGTAAAACTCCGGTTCTTTATACTCCAATACTTCAACTTTATCGCCTTGACGAATAATGCCTTCATTTCGCGCGACAAGATTTTGCCCGAAGAACACACCACCGACATCATTTGCACGGAACTGTTGTAAGGTTTTAAGTGGCTCCTTGCTCTCTCGGAACGTGCCTCTTTGAGTATTCACCGTAGTCAGGATACAGCGCTCGCAAGGTTTGAGAGACTCAAACTCTACCTCACCGATTCGTATGCGCTTCCATGAATCTTCTTCAAACGGCTTGGTATCAGAGACCACTAAGTTAGTACGGAACTGATCCATAGAGTGTTGCTCAGAGCTTCTTCGGTTCAGTTCATCAAGGGAAGCCTGGCTAATCACTAACACCGGATAACCATCGGCAAAGCTAACGTTTTGTCCTAGCTTTTCGCGAACACGATTCGATTGCTCACCACTAAACAACAACTCAACACGTTGACCCAACACACGACTAAACCAGTCATCTGCATCATCTGTCGTGGTATAGGCAGTAAACGTATCTTTCCAAACCGTTGCAGGTGTCTCCTGCATTTTGAAATCTTGGTAACGGATTTTAAGTGGCTCCATACCCAAACTACTAAACACCACTCCATCGGACAATAAGGCTGACTTAATGGTTACCATTTGCGGATACTTTCGCGCAGTGATCATCGAGCCATCAGCTTTCGCAATCATAAAGCGACGATCGAAGCTCAATCCTTGCTTCTCAACCCATACGGATGACAGCGATAATCCGCCAACTGACTTAACCGGAAAAACATTAATTTGGGATAAAACGGGTTGCGACATGGCCTTCTTCCTACGGGTGTTTTTTATTTGTTGCGGTATTGTATACTCAAATCACATTAAGTTGCAGAGTCTACTGCCTCTTCATCCATCGCAACTTTCTCGAAACCATATTCTTATAAATTTGGTTTTAGTGACAAGTATTTACTACACTCAATATTCGCGTTTTTTAACACCGTTCTGACCAAATACCGTTTGATAAAGTGTGATACGACACACATAATTCACCCAAGTTATCACTACTCCCATTTATCGATTTGGAGCTTAATTATGGATACAAGAAAACTGGTTCTGATTTTGTTATGTATCTTTCTTCCGCCTGTCGCGGTGTTTATGGAGAAAGGTCTAAATAAAGACTTTTTGATTAACCTAATATTGACGTGTTTCTTCTTTCTGCCGGGTACGATCCACGCGCTTTGGTTAACAATGAAGTAATCACTTACACTCTCACTCTGTAGAAAAGTGAAAAATGGGATGAAATGTGAGGGCAATTCCTCTATCATCCTGTCGCCTAAGCGCAAGCGTTTGCTCAAAAGCAAATACGGCGCTTGGGCTCCAATCAGACAACTTTTCAATGGTGGGAGCAATTAATGACAACACTGACAATCACTCGTCCTGACGACTGGCACGTTCACTTACGCGATGGGGAAGTTCTTAAAGACACCGTTCGCGACATCAGCCGCTACAATGGCCGTGCGCTGATCATGCCAAATACCGTCCCACCAGTTACTACAACTGAGCTCGCCCTAGCCTACCGTGACCGAATTCTAAAAGAGCAACATGGCGAACAGTTTGAACCTTTGATGGCGCTTTACCTCACAGACAACACCACACCAGATGAAATACGTAAGGCTAAAGCCACCGGAAACATTGTTGCTGCCAAGCTTTATCCTGCAGGCGCTACCACAAACTCAGATTCCGGTGTGACCAATGCGAAGAACATTTACCACGTTCTCGAAGCAATGGAAGAAGTCGGAATGTTACTTCTGGTTCATGGCGAAGTAACACATCACGATGTTGATATCTTCGACCGAGAGAAAGAATTCCTTGATACTGTCCTCGCTCCTATCGTCAATGACTTCCCTAATCTTAAAATCGTTCTAGAACACATCACCACTGCCGACGCAGCAAACTTCGTTAATAACGCCTCAGATAACGTAGCGGCTACCATCACTGCTCACCATCTTCTTTTCAACCGTAACCATATGCTTGTGGGTGGTATTAAGCCTCATTTCTACTGTTTGCCAATTCTTAAGCGCGGAACCCACCAGCAAGCGCTGATCGAAGCAGCAACTAGTGGTAGCAAGAAGTTTTTCCTAGGTACAGACTCGGCACCACATGCGAAAGGGGCAAAAGAGTCCGCTTGCGGTTGTGCTGGTTCTTACACTGCACACGCAGCGCTAGAGCTTTATGCAGAAGTATTCGAGAATGAAGGCAAGCTGGAAAACTTGGAAGCGTTTTCAAGCTTCAATGGTCCTGATTTTTACGGCATTGCGCGCAACACGGATACGGTAACGTTAGAAAAATCCGCTTGGGATGTGCCGGAAACGATGCCATTTGGCAATGATATCGTTGTGCCTATTCGAGCAAATGAACAAATTGAGTGGAAAGTGAAGTAAGTACTTTACTGACGTTCCATCCATAAAAGAGGGTCATGCCTTTCTGTGAAAAGAAGTCATGACCCTTGTTGTTCTTTTCTTGTTTTGAGCTGTGATTATTAGTGGCCGCGAATTTTTTCTACAGCTGTCCACACAGCAACCACAATCAAACCCGCCACAAAACCGATAATGCCGTTAAGCAAAATAGGCAGAATCGCTGTAGCAACCGAATGACCACTAAAGTTCATAATAATCGGCTCTACAAAGTGATGAATGGCAGGCACGTTGTGCACTACAATCCCCCCACCGACTAAAAACATCGCGGCAGTACCCACAATCGTTAACAACTTCATCAGCTTTGGTGCAAAAGCAACTAAAGCACTGCCGACTTTTGCCATCCAGCCCTTACCTTTTGAGCGAATTTCAAGGTAGAAGCCCAAGTCATCCAATTTCACGATGCCTGCTACTAAGCCATAAACACCAATGGTCATGATGACTGCAATTAAGCTCACCACTAAGATTTGCGTCACAAGGCTCGCCCCAGTCACGGTACCCAACGCAATCACAATGATTTCCGCTGAAAGAATAAAGTCCGTTCGAATCGCACCAGCAACTTTGCGTTTTTCATACTCTTCTATCGACTCGCCAGTATTAACTAACTCTTCTTTTTCTTCGTGCGGATGCGAGTGAGGGAATACTTTCTCAAGCACCTTTTCTGCCCCTTCAAAGCAGAGAAACAAGCCGCCAATTAGCAATAATGGCATGATAAGCCATGGAATAATGGCGCTAATGAGTAAAGCAGAAGGAACTAAAATCAATTTATTTTTGAATGAGCCTTTTGCAACCGCCCAAACCACTGGAATTTCTCGCTCAGATGCAACACCAGACACTTGTTGAGCGTTTAACGCTAGGTCATCACCCAACACACCTGCGGTTTTCTTTGCCGCCATTTTCGACATTAAGGCGACATCGTCGAGTACCGTGGCAATATCATCCAACAGTGTGAGTAAACTTGCTCCAGCCATTTTTTGTCTCTTATATGAAATTGAGTAAGTAACAAAATGTAACACCAATAAATCACTCATCAAAGTGATGATTTTGCAAAGAATACTATCCCAAATGGTGTTTTATATTGCCGTTAAGATAAGACAGGTCTAGTCTTGTGGTACCTTTCAGCAGTCAAAAGAAAAAGTATAGATGAAAAGTGGATACATTTACCCAATCGGTACCCCTGGCCAACCTTGGAGCGAAGAAGAACGTAAAACCTGGTTAGCAACGCAAGAAGTAAAACGTAGCTACAAAGATGAAGTCGTCAGTAAAATCGATGCTCTACGCGAGCGTTTTGATGTTGAACAATATGGTGCGCTCTCATACAACGAGGCACGTTTCCCTCTGTTTTGTATCAAAACATGCAATTGGGATTCAACGAAGCCTATTGTATTGGTCACAGGCGGCGTGCACGGTTACGAAACCAGCGGTATACATGGCGCTTTAAAGTTTGTAGAAACAGAAGCAGAGCGCTACGCAGAGTATTTCAATATTGTCGTTGCACCTTGCGTGAGCCCTTGGGGTTACGAGGTGCTCAACCGCTGGAACCCAAACGCGATTGATCCAAACCGCTCTTTCTATAAGGATAGCCCTGCCGAAGAATCTGCCAACCTCATGAAGCTCGTTGCGACATTAGGCGATGTATTAATGCACATTGATTTGCACGAGACGACAGACTCCGATGAAACAGAGTTCCGTCCTGCGCTTGCCGCTCGTGATGGCATTGAGTACATCGAGGGCATGATCCCAGACGGTTTTTACACAGTTGGAGATAGTGAAAACCCTCAACCCGAGTTTCAAAAAGCGGTGATTGAATCGGTTGCGAAAGTGACTCACATTGCGCCTGCAGATGAAAATGGCGAAATCATTGGTTCACCCGTCGTACAGTTTGGCGTTATCAACTACCCAATGGTGAAGCTGGGTCTGTGTGGCGGCGTAACAAATTGCATTTACGGCACGACAACGGAAGTGTACCCAGACAGCCCAACGGTGACCGACGAAGAGTGCAACGATGCGCAAGTTGCAGCCGTGGTCGGTGGTCTGAATTACGTTCTGGCTCAGTTATAATAAGCGGTTCTTATATTGCTCCGGTGTCATGCCGGAGTATTTCTTGAACATTGCGATAAAAGGGCTAGCTTGGTTATAACCTAACGTCAATGCGACTTCCTTTACGGTCTGTCCTTTACGCAGCAACTCCATAGAATGTAAATATCGCACACGTAAGCGCCACTCAGTAAAGCTCATGCCCAACTCACTCTGGCAATGTCTCGCTAACGTGCGTTCTGTGGTGTGCACTTTTGCCGCCCACTCCGCCAAACTGATCTCATCCGTCGGCGATTCTTCTACTGCTTTTAAAATCGGTTCAAGATACTTATTGTCGGTTGTCGGTAAAAAGTGATGTTCGACTTCTTGCTTTGCAAGCTGGTCCAATAACACTTGTACCAATCGCTTGTCTTCATCAGTTTGCGCCACGTTAATGTCTCGCTGACGAAAGTCCTCAATAATCGATGACACGATTGGAGTCACTTTGATCAAGCTCGTTTTAGTTGGGAAATGCGCCGTCAATTCAGGGGCAATATTCAAAGAACAATATTCGATTGGCTTACGGTTGTAGCTCGTGTGACGGATTCCGGCGGGAACCCAAATAGCAAGATGTGGAGGTGCTAGAAATCTTGTGTCTTCTGCATCCATCTCTAGGATCCCACCGCTGATCAGTTGCACTTGCCCCCAAGGGTGGCTATGAATTCGTGTTTCTGTATTAGAGAGAAACGCTTCAAAATTCATAAATACATCCGATGGTGCGCGATCGATTGATAAGGAGGGGTGAAGATTTCTGGCGCTCTTTTTCAAAATTGTCTTCCTATCGCTTACGATGTCTTTTAAGAGATACTTTTTATTATAAAGACCTGCCAGACTAGCGTCATCAATAATTGTGCTATAGGGTTCTCATGATTTATTTACTTCCGTTTTTCACCGTTATGATTTGGGGTGGTAACTCAATTGTGAACAAGATGGCTGCGAGCGCCATTGAACCAAGTGCGATGAGTTTCTACCGTTGGTTTGTCGCAATGGTACTCCTAACGCCATTTTGCCTGCCTGCAATCATCAAACAACGACACATTATTCGACCTTACTTAGCTAAGTTGGCGTTTCTTGCGTTACTTGGTATGGTTCTCAACCAGTCACTTGGATACTATGCCGGTTTAACAACAACGGCCTCTAATATGGCCCTGATCACCTCTTTAGTTCCTTTGATCAGTGTGTTTTTAAGTGTCCCATTGCTCGGTAAATCTATATCAATGTTAAGTATCGTCGGTGGTGTCATTTCGCTCGGCGGCTTGGCATTTATGCTTGGTCATGGTGATATCACCTACTTTTTACATCAAGACATGACCCAAGGTGATAGCCTTATGCTGATTGCAGCCATGGTATACGCGGCTTATTGCGTGCTGCTAAAACGCTGGAAGATGCCGTTCAGTAGTTTGACTCTGGTTTACATGCAAGGCTTCTTCTCGGTTGTGATGCTTACACCACTTTGGCTCTCTAGTGAGCAACTGTTACCAAGCCAAGACGCGCTACCATTAATCGCCTATGCTGGCATTGCGGCTTCCATTTTTGCGCCGTTAATGTGGGTGAAAGCGATTGATTCAATTGGCGCTGATTCAAGTGCCATGTTCATGAACTTAATGCCCGTCGTTTCTGTCGTACTTGCTTCAACGTTGATTGGTGAGAAAATTTACGCTTACCACATTATTGGTGGGCTGTTAGTCATCTCTGGCGTTATCCTGTCGCAAATAAAAATACGACACAGAAAGCCATTGCCCAATTCCGAGGTTGCCTCCACCGCCAATTAATCCCAGTTCCCCAAGCCACAGAACTACGCTGTGGCTTTTTGTTTTCAGCGTTCGAATAAAAGTTAATATTTTGTTTCATTCTCTATTCCCGAAAATTCATCTTACTGC
>NZ_WXWT01000375.1:0-13483 GCF_009904725.1 Vibrio sp. V43_P6S15P86 | reverse complement strand
GAATATATTGGGACTCCCTTGCAAGGCACATCAAATCTCTTTCGCTGGCCGATCACCGTGTACTATGAAGACACCGATGCGGGCGGCGTTGTATATCATTCTAATTATCTAAAATTCTTTGAGCGCGCGCGGACAGAAATGTTACGTGCTAAAGGCATTTCTCAACATGTGTTATTGGAACAAAATATCGGCTTTGTTGTCCGACACATGGATATTGATTTCAACCAAGGTGCAAGGCTGGACGAGCATTTGACAGTATTAACCCGAGTGTCAGAAATAAAACGTGCTTCCCTGCAATTCTGTCAAGAGTTGGTCAATGATCAAGGCAAGATATTGTGCAAGGCCTCTGTTAAGGTAGCATGTATCGATAATAAGAAAATGAAACCAATAGCTATTCCAACCTTTATAAATTCGGAGCTAACAAATAGTGACTGCTGATATTTCCATTTTAGATCTCTTTCTTCAGGCCAGTCTGTTGGTAAAGCTTGTGATGCTGACGTTGCTTGGCATGTCAATTGTGTCATGGGCAATGATCATCAAGCGCAGCAAAGTGCTTTCTCAAGCGTCAAAGAATGCAGAGCAGTTTGAAGACAAATTCTGGTCGGGTACTGATCTTTCTCAGCTTTACCAAAAAGTAAAAGCGCGTAAAGACGAGATTGAAGGCACAGAAGAAATTTTTTACGCAGGTTTCACGGAGTTTGCTCGTCTACGTAAGAGCAACGCAAACTCACCAGCGTACATCATGGAAGGCACTGGCCGCGCAATGCGCGTTGCTGTCTCTCGTGAAGTTGATGAACTAGAAACAAGCTTACCGTTCTTAGCGACAATCGGTTCTATCAGTCCTTACATCGGCCTATTTGGTACCGTTTGGGGCATCATGCACGCTTTTATTGCGTTGGGAGAAGTAAAACAAGCTACGTTGTCTATGGTTGCACCGGGTATCGCCGAGGCATTGATCGCGACAGCGATGGGTCTATTTGCGGCTATTCCGGCTGTAATGGCCTACAACCGCCTAAGCAATAAAGTGAGCAAACTAGAGCACACTTACGCAACATTCTCTGAAGAATTCCATAGCATCCTTCATCGTCAAGCGATGGCTGGCCGAGACAGCGCGGATAAGGAATAAAGCATGGCGGGTTATCAACCTAAAAAGCGAAAAATGACAGCGGAGATCAACGTTGTTCCGTACATTGACGTAATGCTCGTACTGTTGATCATTTTTATGGCGACCGCTCCATTTGTGACTCAAGGCGTCGACGTTGATCTTCCGAAAACATCGACCGCAGAATCTATGCAAGACCTTGCTGGCGAGACTGACAGTAGCTTTATTATCATCGAAATTGATAGCGAGGGTAATTTAGGCCTAAGCGTAAATGATGAAGAAGTTCAGCGAGGTTTGTCGTTGCAAGATGTTATTGTGCGAGTGAAAGCGGAGCGAGAGGTTAAGCCGGATTCACCAGTTGCGGTAGGTGGCGACGCGGCAACACCATATGCCGATGTTGTTCTATTGCTAGATGAACTAAGTCGAGCTGGTATCCCTAAGGTAGGTCTAATGACCGATATCAGGGAATAGACATCAATTATCTATGAAAGATCACAAGAAGAAACCCAACCAATACGCCAAACCGATAGCAATATCGGTTGGTTTGCATGCAATTCTCGTTGCAGCCCTGCTTTGGGGGACGGACTTCAACATGTCTAAACCAGAGCCTACAGGGCAAATGGTTCAAGCTGTTGTCATCGATCCAAAACTTGTGCAGCAACAAGCGAAAGAAATTCGCCAGCAACGCGAAAAGGCAGCAAAAAAAGAACAAGAGCGTCTTGATAAACTGAGACGCGAAGCGGAGCAGCTAGAGAAAAACCGCAAAGCTGAAGAAGAGCAAATTCGCAAGTTGAAAGAGCAGCAAGCGAAAGATGCTCAAGCGGCACGAGAAGCAGAAGCTGCGCGTAAGAAAAAAGAGCAAGAGCGCAAGCAGGAAGAAGAACGTGTTCGCAAAGAAAAAGAGCGAGCTGCTAAGCTAGAAAAAGAGCGCAAGGAAAAAGAAGAAGCCGTGCGTAAAGCTGAGCAGCAGCGTTTAGCAAAAGAAGCGGCTATAGCAAAAGCTGAGCAAGAACGTTTGGCTCGTGAAAAAGCAGCAAAAGAAGCGGAAGAAAAAGCACGTCGTGAGCGTGAAGCTGCTGAAAAAGCTGAACAAGAGCGCATTGCAAAAGAGAAAGCGGCAAAAGAGGCAGCGGAGCGAGAGCGTAAAGCGAGAGAAGCAGCTGAGCGTGCCGAGCGTGAGCGTAAAGCGCAAGAAGCCGCGTTAGATGATATTTTTGCAGGCCTTGAGGATGAGGTTAGTAAAAATAGTGCTGCTCGAAATCAATTTATTGACGATGAACTTTCTCGAATGTCATCCATCTATACTCAAAATATTCAGCAAAAGTTGATTAAGGATGACTACTTGCTGGGAAAGGAGTGTAGGGTAAACATCAAATTGATTCCGACAGGAACTGATATGATGGTCTCTGGTGTTACCGTTTTGAGTGGCGATACTCGAGTATGTGCAGCGGCGAAGCGAGCGATAGCTCAGGTAGGGACGTTCCCTAAATCTTCAGAAGCTGCGGTAAACGAAAGACTAAAAGACATCAACATAACTGTTGCTTTGGACTAAAAGGAATAAGAAGTGATTAGACGCCTTTTACTAGGAATGTTTGTACTGTTTAGCAGTATGACAAATGTGGTGAATGCCGCATTAGAGTTGGTCATTACCGATGGTATTGATTCAGCACGACCAATTGCTGTTGTTCCGTTTAAGTGGGAGGGCACTCAAGCGCTTCCAACGGATATTTCTGCTGTTATTGCCTCGGATTTGCAACGCAGTGGTAAGTTCAGCCCTGTTCCAACGAGCAAGATGCCACAAACTCCGTTCAGCGAATCAGAAGTCAATTTTGACGCCTGGACTAATTTAGGTGTAGATGCTCTGCTGACTGGCTCAATCAAACAAAACGCTCAAGGTGATTACGTTATCAACTATCAACTTGTTGATATTGTGCGTGGCCAGCTAACGGGTGGAAAAAGTAAAGCGCTTGGTAGCGATGGCGAATTAGTACTGTCAAAAGATCATGTGCTGTTCAATAAGGTCGCGACCGTTCAAGGCCCTCGCATGCGTGAGTACGCTCACCGCATCTCTGATTTGGTGTATGAGCAGTTAACGGGTGATCGTGGCGCCTTCATGACCCGTATTGCATACGTGGTGGTGAATGATAAAGACCGTTTCCCTTACCAACTTCGTGTGGCTGATTACGATGGTTACAACGAGCGCTTGGTTTTACGTTCTAAGCAACCATTAATGTCACCAGCATGGTCGCCAGATGGTAAAAAGCTTGCGTATGTTAGCTTCCAAAATGGTCAAGCAGAAATCTTTATCATGAACATCTACACCGGTGAGCGTGAGAAGATTACTTCATACCCACGTCATAATGGTGCGCCAAGATTTTCGCCTGACGGCAATAAGTTAGCGATTGTTCTCTCTAAGACAGGCTCGCTTCATGTTTACACGTTCGATCTTAACACTCGCAAGCTGACGCAAATTACGCGTGGCAGATCAAATAATACTGAACCGTTCTGGCATCCAGATGGAAAATCGTTGATTTTCACATCGGATAGGGGTGGTAAACCACAGATTTATCAAGTAAATTTGGGCAGCGGTTCTATTGACCGTTTGACTTGGCAAGGCAGCCAAAATTTGGGTGGCCAGATTACTCCTGATGGGCGATTCCTAGTAATGGTGAACCGCAGTAACGCAGGATTTAACTTGGCGAAACAAGATTTGGAAACTGGTGCTCTTCAAGTCTTAACTAAGACCTTGCTTGATGAGTCTCCTAGTATTGCCCCAAACGGTGGCATGGTTGTGTATAGCTCGATTTACAACAAGAAAAACGTACTATCGATGGTGTCAATTGATGGTCGATTCAAAGCTAGATTACCGGCAACAAATGGGCGTGTTAGAGCGCCTGCATGGTCACCGTTTTTGTAGTAATAAGTTTGATTAATAAAGGAAAATAAGATGCAACTGAACAAGGTTCTAAAAGGGCTACTAATCGCGCTTCCTGTAATGGCTGTTACAGCGTGTAGTTCAAGCGACGACGCTGCTTCTAACACTGGTGCAGCAACAAACAACAATGGCGCAGTTGAAACAACAGTAGCTACGCCAATTGATCAAAGCGGTCAGCTAACAGAGCAAGAGCTAAAAGAGCAAGCGCTACGCGAAACTCAAACAATCTACTTTGCTTTTGATAACTCAACAATTGCAGCAGATTACGAAGAGATGCTTGCAGCTCATGCTTCTTACTTAAGCAAGAACCCAGCTCTTAACGTAACTATCGAAGGTCACGCTGATGAGCGTGGTACTCCTGAGTACAACATCGCTCTTGGTGAGCGTCGTGCACAAGCAGTAGCTAACTACCTGCAAGCACTAGGTGTTCAAGCTGACCAAATCTCAATCGTTAGCTACGGTGAAGAGAAGCCACTTCTTCTAGGTCAATCAGATGAAGTTTACGCTAAGAACCGTCGCGCGGTTCTAGTATACTAATTCGAGGTAATCCTCATGTTCAGTAACACTAAGCGCGCTGTTGCGCTTACGTTACTGGCAAGTGCAGCGAACTTTGCGTTCGCTGCACCAGCTCCAGTATCCGATCTCAACAGCACATCATCCGTCTCTAAGAGCCGTTCATCTGAAACGGAAGTAGAGCGTCTAGAACGTTTGCTCCAAAACCGCAATCGTGTTCAGCTCCAAATGCAACAGCAAATTGACCAAATGTCACAAGAGATCAGTGAATTGCGTGGTCAATTAGAGCGAAATAGCTACGAAATGAAACAAATGTTGCAACGTCAACGTGAGTTGTTTGTCGAGCTGGATCGTGTGCGTGGAGAAATCAAATCCGCGCCAGCGCAAGAAGCGAAACCGGCTAAAACAGGTGGTCAGTACACACCAAATGTTGATGAGCAAACGGCATATCAGAATGCAGTCGACCTCATTCTCAAGAAACGTGACTACACTGGCGCAATTGCAGCGTTCCAGCAGTTCCAGAAAGATTATCCTGACTCCACATACTCAGCGAATTCTCACTATTGGCTAGGCCAATTGTACTTCGCTAAGAAGCAGGACAAGGATGCTGTAAAGAGCTTTGCTGCGGTGGTGTCTTATAAAGACTCCAATAAGCGAGCCGATGCTTTGCTCAAGTTAGGTGAAATCGCTGAGCGTAATAACAATGCAGCTCAAGCGAAAAAGTACTACCAACAAGTGGTTGATGAATACCCAGGTAGTGCATCTGCAAAACTTGCCAGCTCTAAGCTGTAAGACGTTATGTTTTAAAAAGGAAGCTTCGGCTTCCTTTTTCTTTTCCGTTTCTTTATCGGTGGTGATCGAATAAATCGAGAGGAATGGCATCGAGCCTTTTATCCCCATCTTGCAACGGATCCTTTCAATCAGAAATGCTACCTGTAACAAAGATATACGGCTAGATAGCTAGAAATCCCCGCGACAAGTTGGTTTTTGAAAATTAACGAGGTTACAATACTCTGATTAAAGGAAGTTGCGTAGAGCAAGAGCAATGAGCCATATATTAGATAAAATCGACACTGTTTACCCATTCCCACCGAAACCAGTTCCATTAAGCGAAGAAGAAAAAGCATCTTACATTGAGCGCATTAAAAAGCTGCTAAAAGAAAAGGATGCGGTACTTATCGCGCACTACTATACCGATCCTGAGATTCAAGCCCTAGCGGAAGAAACGGGTGGTTTTGTTGGTGACTCGTTGGAAATGGCGAAGTTTGGTAATCGTCATCCTGCAAGCACACTGATCATTGGCGGTGTTCGCTTTATGGGCGAGTCGGCCAAAATCCTAACACCAGAAAAGCGAATTCTAATGCCAACGTTGGAAGCGGAATGTTCGCTCGATCTTGGCTGTCCAGCGGATAAGTTCAGTGAGTTCTGTGATGCTCACCCTGATCACACGGTTGTGGTTTATGCAAATACGTCTGCCGCAGTTAAAGCTCGTGCCGATTGGGTCGTTACATCAAGCATTGCGCTTGAAATCGTGGAACACTTAGACGCTGAAGACAAGCCAATCATCTGGGGACCAGACCGTCACCTAGGGTCGTACATCGCTAATAAAACTGGCGCAGACATGCTGCTATGGCAAGGTGAGTGTGTGGTTCATGATGAGTTCTCTGCTGATGCGCTACGCAAAATGAAGAGCGTGTATCCAGATGCGGCTATTTTGGTTCATCCTGAGTCACCAGCAAGCGTGGTCGAACTTGCCGATGCCGTTGGCTCAACGAGTCAGCTGATCAAAGCAGCGAAAGCGCTTCCTCACAAACAAATGATCGTTGCGACAGACAAAGGCATTTTCTTTAAAATGCAGCAACTTGTGCCAGAGAAAGAACTTATCGAAGCTCCAACCGCAGGTGCTGGCGCAACATGCCGTAGCTGTGCACACTGCCCTTGGATGGCAATGAACGGTTTGAAAGCGATAGAGAAAGCGCTTAGTGAAGGCGGTGAAGAACACGAGATCTTTGTTGATGAAGAATTGCGTGTTAAATCGCTCATTCCGTTAAATCGTATGTTGGACTTTGCTGAGCAGCTAAATATGCAAGTGAAAGGTAATGCTTAAAAAGTAGGCGTAACTGAAAGTAAATCTCAAAAACCAGCCGAATATGGCTGGTTTTTTTGTGTCTTACTATCAATGAGTTACTATTGATGTAATCAATGAATATCGAGGTCATAAATTTATGGCGGTGTGGTTAATAGTTAAAAAGTGGCTTAGTTCACACCTTTTTAAATTGAGCAACCGAAGTCTTCTCATCTTTAGTGGCTTGTATGTGAGCCTTTCATGGGGACTGCTCGTTCTCGCTGGTGAAACCGCATTAACAGACAGCTTCTCTAACTTTATCTATTACCTTATGGTTACGGCGAGTACGGTGGGTTATGGCGATCATTCTCCAGTGACAGATTTGGGTAAATGGGTTGTTGTACTGTTTGTGATCCCAGGCGGCTTGAGCCTATTCGCTGCATTATTGGGACGTGTCGCTGGAGCAGCGATGGATTACTGGCGAGCGGGTATTTTAGGAAAACGGAGAGTAAGAGTGGAAAACCATATTGTATTGTTGGGTTGGAATGGATCGAGAACGATGCACCTTATTCGCATGTTACAACATGAAGAAGAGGGGAAGCGTCCGATTGTTTTATGCAGCCGTTCAGAAATAGAAAACCCGTTGCCAGGCGAGATCAGTTTTATCAAAGTGACCAGCTACACGGATTCGCAAGAGATGAAAAACGCCAATATTGCTGAAGCAGCTTGCGTTATTGTTGATAACCTCTCGGACGATATCACGCTGTCAGCCGCGCTGTACTGCGCTTCTGTGAATCCTTCCGCACATTTGGTCGCTTACTTTAAAGATGAGGCGTTAGGCCGTCTTTTAAGTCAACACTGTCCTAAAGCGGAATGCATACCTGCTGTTGGCGCAGAAATGTTGGCAAAAGCGGCGGTAGATCCAGGCTCAAGTGCACTTCACCAAGAGCTATTAGCTTCAACACGAGGCATGACTCAATACTCGGTTATTTATCCTGAAAGGCTGCCAGTAACTACTGTTGAGAGTCTCTTTGTTTTTCTCAAAAGGCGTCATCATGCCACGCTAATTGCTTTTGACATTGGCCATGGTATCCAACTCAACCCAGATTTAGATGCAGAAGTACCACCGAGTACCAAGCTGTTTTACATTGCAGATGAACGTATTGAAGATTTTGCATGGAAAGAAATGAACAAGGAACAATAATGCACATGATTGCTGACCTGTTAGCAGGTTTTCCCAACTTTTTACTCTATTTTTCTGTTTCTATTATTTTCGTTTTGGCGTTTAAGTTCATCTACGTCAAGCTTACGCCTTACGATGAATGGCACCTGATCAAAGAAAAGCAAAATACAGCGGCAGCGATTGCACTAAGTGGCGCATTTCTTGGTTATTGTATTGCGATTTCGGGGGCGGCAAAAAACTCAGTCAACATTGTCGATTTTATGGTATGGGGCGTTGTTGCAATGCTGGCGCAGATCATTGCATTTGCGATTGTACGTTTTGTTTTACTTCCAAAAGTGACTGAGCGTATCGAAAAAGATGAGCTGCCCGCCGGTATTGTATTAGCCGCTGTTTCTATATCGGTCGGCGTATTAAATGCCGCTTGTATGACGTACTAGGAGGAACGATGAAGCGGAGTTCTAACGTTAAACGTTCTTCCATGGACAAAAGTTTAAAGCTTGGGAAAATTATTCCCTTTGCTGCTTTTGGCGGTATTTTCTTCTTGGCGACACAAGAATCGAAAACCGAAGGCTACATTTTTTCTGACGCTGATGAATGCAAATCAAACTCGCCAGAGTTCAGTGAGCAGTGCGATATTGCTTATCAAGAAGCTTTGGCTCGCGCCGAACGAAATGCCCCTCGCTACAACAATGAGTTCGAATGTGAAAATGATTTTTACGAAGACGATTGTTACTACAGTTCCAGTTCCCGAGCTTATGTGCCTCACTTTGGGGGCTTCTTTTACAGTCGCGCACTGAGCGGTTTGAAAGGTTACAACAAGAGCTATTACTCTGAACCAATGTATCGCTATAAATCCAAATTCTATAATGGTGCGGGACAATTTTTTGGTTCCTATCGTAATCAGCCGACGAAGGTTGCGACCAGTAACCTAAATAAACGTGGTGGCGGAACTATTGGTAGAGCGATGTCTCGAGGCGGGTTTGGTAAAGCGGTATCGGTCAGCCGAGGCGGTTAATAAGCACTATGTTTCGACGAGAAATACAAGAGCGCGAAAACTGGCGTGAGTTAGCACGCCAGTTTGGTTTTGGCTTCCATTCCATGTATGACCAACCGTATTGGGATGAGAGTGCTTACTATCAATTCACGCTTGAGCAAATAGAGAACGATATTGAAGCACCCACTGAAGAGCTGCATCAGATGTGTCTGGCTATTGTGGACGAGGTGGTTCGTAGTGAGCGGTTGCTGACGCAATGTGCGATCCCTGAATTTATGTGGGAGCAGGTCGCTTCTTCGTGGCACCGAAATGAACCCTCGCTCTATTCGCGTCTGGATTTTGCATACAACGGAACTTCGCCAGCTAAGTTACTGGAAAACAATGCGGATACGCCGACCAGCCTGTTTGAAACGGGTTTTTGGCAGTGGGTGTGGTTAGAGGATGTTGTAAATAAAGGTCTAATTCACCAGAGCGCGGATCAATTCAACATTCTTCAAGACTTTTTGATTGAGCGTTTTTCCGAGATAGCCAAATATCAACCCGGGCAAACCCTTCACTTTAGCTGCTGCAAGTACACTGAAGAAGATAAAGGGACTGTCCAGTATTTAGAAGATTGCGCGCGCGAAGCTGGGTTAGCGACGGCGTTTGTTTATGTCGAAGATATTGGTGCGACGGAAGATGGTCTGTTTGTGGATGCAGATGACAGAGCGATTCGTTGGATGTTCAAGCTTTATCCGTGGGAGTTTATGTTTGAAGAGGAATATGCGAAATACCTAGCGACCGCGAAAGTGAATTGGTTAGAACCCATGTGGAAGTCGATTCTATCCAACAAAGCACTTTTACCGTTATTGTGGGAGCGCTTTCCTAACCACCCGAACCTTTTGCCCGCTTATTTTGCTAACGATTCAAAAGCGAACACTATGAGAGATTATGTCATCAAGCCACTATTTTCTCGAGAAGGCGCGAATATTGAGATCGTCAAAGGTGGGAAACGCATACTCAAAACAGCAGGGCCTTATGAATCTAAATTCAATATCGTCCAGCAGTATCATCCGTTACCCAAGTTTGGGCAAAGCTATACATTAATTGGCAGCTGGCTAGTCAACGATAGAGCCGCTGGGATTTCGATTCGGGAAGACACTAGCTTAGTCACGCAAGATATGGCGCGATATATTCCACATGTGATTTTAACATGATCAAAAAAGCTCTCCATCCAGAGAGCTTTTGTCTATTCAGCGGTTCAATCTTGATGGTCGACAGCGTTGTGTCTTATTGTTCTTCAGCTAATGCAACACCGCGCTGAGTAAGACCACATAGCATCACTGGCATGGCATTGAAGATCTCTTCAAACTGTTCTAAGCCTTCCATGCCTTGTTCTGCCAACGTTTCAATGGTCGTTTCTGGATCGTAAAGCATCGTAAGAGAAAGCAAAACACCGCCGAGCAGAGCATTATCTTCGCTGTCCTCTGGCATTAGCGTTTCCCAGTCATCACGAGCAAGTTGCCAACCTTGTAATACACCTTCACAGAAATCGCGAGCCTGACTTGTTACAATGTCTTGCTCATCTAGCGCGCACCCTGCAGGCCACTGCCAAGTGCCTTCTAGGAGAGCGGGACGAGTTTGGTTCCACATTTGTACAATCTCGTCAATGTATTGCTCTAGTTGTTCACCGTCAGTAAATGGCGCTGTTTCTTCTCCACCCCATAAGAATGGCAACCACTCTTGAGGCATTAATACGTTTGGCGCTGCAGCCATCGCTGTTACAAAGCCTTGAGTTTTTGCTAGGTTTAGTAGTTTACCGTCAAGTTCTGGGAGAGAAAGGATGTCTTGTAGTTTCAAAATAGAATACCATTTGTTAATGGGCTGGTTGATTGCGCTCATCTTACCAATCAATTTGTGATAAATCGATATTAGGGAATGATTCACAGACATCTATGGAAATTCGCTCATCACTTAGAAAAAAAAGCATTCTCGCCCTGACACTGTACCTGTGTTTCTTTATCGCAACGATTGGTTCTGTTGCCTATTTGGTTGTCGAGCCTCCGGTTAGGCAAAAGCTAGAGCAAAACCTAGAGTTACGCACCCAACTGCTTGCTCTAGAGATTAAAGAGCCTCTCCTTAGCTCTACCGGTGTATTGAGTAGCCTTGCAGGACTCGCCCAGGGGACTGAAAATATTCAATCTCTCAACACGACAATTCCGCATATTCTCCAATTGAGTGATGAGATGCTCGTCAGTGGTGGCGTATGGCCTAAACCAGAACTCAAAGCTGAACAATGGCGATATAAAAGCCTATTCTTCAACAAAAACAGTGATGGCGGTATTGACCAAATTCACTCCTACAATAATCCTGAATCTGGCGGCTATGATAATGAACCATGGTATAAGGCAGCTGCTGACGCGCCAGTTGGTTCTGTGAGTTGGTCTACGGTTTATATCGACACTTTTACTCAGGTTCAGATGATTACTGCGTCTTCCCCATATTATCAAAACGGTCAATTCGCTGGCGTTGTAACGGTAGACTTATCACTTGATGCACTTTTTCAGTTTATTCGAGAGCACACGAACCTGCATTCTTTAGGTGTGGTGGTTCGCGATGCTGACTCGAACGTGATTATTGAGCACAACTTCCAACTAACAGACGAAATTTATGTCAGTGAGCTTGATTTCGGAGAGTTTGATTGGCGGATGGAAGTTGTCAACGCGAAAGCTAAAGTAGCTGATCAAGTGTTTGAACAAGTCATGAGTGTTGAGGGGAGGATCATTCCATTCTTACTCTTGTGTGTACTGGTCGGGTATTACTTGCTGAATCGTTACATTGTCGAACCGATTGTCCGTATTGCGGCTAAGATTGATGACTCGAAAACTGGCGGGATCATAGACATTGACTACGATAGCGAAGATGAAATTGGACAGCTCATCGAGAAGTTCAATGAAAAAACCATCTATCTAGAGCAAGAGAGAATAAAAGCCCAGGCTTCGACGAACGCTAAAACGGCATTTTTAGCCACATTATCCCATGAGATTCGTACGCCAATGAACGGTGTATTAGGAACCGCTCAGATATTGTTAAAAACGCCACTCACCGATGATCAACGTAAGCACCTGAGAACACTTTATGACTCAGGTGATCATATGATGACGTTACTTAATGAGATTTTAGATTACTCAAAAATTGAGCAAGGACATGTTGAATTCGAAAATACGCCTTTCCCAATTGAGTCGATCATCGGCAGCATAAAAAGTGTTTATCAAACACTATGTGCAGAAAAAGGCCTTCGTTTTAGAGTCGTGTCTCATTTACCAACAGGGCGCTGGTACAACAATGACAAAGCCCGTCTGCGCCAAGTATTGTTTAACCTACTAAACAACGCTGTCAAGTTCACCGACCGAGGCATCGTAGAGGTAGAGCTGACCGAGAAATCGAGCAAGGCAGATACCAAGCTTATTCTCGCGGTGAAAGATACGGGTATCGGTATTTCTCAAGAAGCGCAAAAACGCATTTTCCGTCCTTTTGAACAAGCGGAGTCCTCGACGACTAGGCGGTTTGGTGGTACAGGGCTTGGTTTGGCGATAGTAAAAGAAATTGCCGAGCATATGGGAGGGCATGTGATTGTGCAGAGTCAAGAGAATGTCGGGACAACCTTTACCGTCGAGATCGCGCTTACGCCTTGTGAGCCTGGGAAAGTGGAAGCAGTCAATGCACATAAGCTGAATTGCAAAGGTTTGAAAGCGCTCATTGTCGAAGACAACCGAACAAATGCAATCATTATGGAAACTTTCCTAAGAGCCAAAGGCTTTGAGTGCACAAGTGTTGAAAATGGTCAGCTTGCCGTCGATGAGGTGGCCGTTCAGTCATTTGATTTGATATTAATGGACAATCATATGCCTGTTCTTGATGGTGTTGGGGCGATATCAGCCATTCGAGCGATGAGTTCGCCTGTAAAGTCGGTACTGATCTTTGGCTGCACAGCGGATGTATTCAAAGAAACACAAGAGCGCATGATAAATGTAGGAGCCGACCACATAATTGCGAAACCAATTGTGGAGTCTGAATTAAATGATGCGTTATATCTCCACGCAGCACGGTTATACCAATACCAGTCGGACTTTGGTGATAATACAACGGATATCCTTGATGCGGAAAAGTGGCTACTAAACTTCTATGTTGCTCTAGATAATGGTCATCTCAACGAAGCGCTAGAGGCTATTTCAGCGATTATTGCTCAAGTCACCCCAGATGCTAATAAAGACGTTTCTTTAGTTGCCGAGCGAATAAGGCGTAACTTAAAGCGTCAGCAGTCTCCAAACCAAGATGATATCGACACATTAACGCTCTTGCTCGCATCATCATAGCTTAATCCATATAGCGCGATTCAACGCAATCATGAATTGTCTTTACTCTTCATACCTAACCTTAGCTGAATCGTCTGTTTTTTCCTTACTTTCAATGAGCTTAGCGCTGCTGTTGGATTCTGTCATAAGAGAAACGGTGCGGCTCTCAGTTGCGCTCACATCGGGAATACTCTGAATTTTTACAACTCAGTAGCATAAGTTATTAGAATGATCGTTTATTCCCCGAACTTAATCCTAACCCTCCATCCAAACAATCACTTATCCCACTTTTTGTGTAAGTTAAATCCGTATTTTTCTACCATTTTTACGTCATTTTAAGCGTGTTTAGTTGTTAGT
>NZ_WXWT01000210.1:0-13499 GCF_009904725.1 Vibrio sp. V43_P6S15P86 | reverse complement strand
TCTGACGACTCTTTTGAATGCCTGCCAACAAGTCGAGAATCTGTTTACGACTGACGGGATCTAGGCTGCTGGTTGGCTCATCGGCAACCAACACGCAAGGTTCGACAATCAAAGCTCTGGCGATAGCCACACGTTGGGCTTGCCCAACTGATAATTGCTGCGGGTTACGATCCAGTAATGTGAGATCCAAACCGACATCCGCCAACACCTTTTCCACCTTCTCGTTAAGCTCTTGCGTTAAACCAATATTGCTTAGCGGCTCCAGTAATATCTGGCGAACGGTGTAGTACGGATTCAAGCTAGACTGCGGCTCTTGCGGGATCAGCTGAATGTGCTGACATAACTCTTGGCGCTGCTTAGCCGAGCTACGCGATAGCGGATAACCACACACATACACTTCACCAGATGTGGGTTTACGAAGACCAAACAGAAGTTCAATCAAGGTCGATTTACCCGCACCAGAAGGACCAACAATCGCAATGTTCTTTGTGTCGATGGCAAGATCCAATTGTTCGAGCGCTTTGAACGGTTTGCCCCCTAACCAACTTGGTTTGGAGTAATAGTGAACACTGGCTTGCTCAAAGCGAACTTCCGCCGATTTAGGCTGCGTGTGCCCGCTCAAGTTGTGCTTAGTCAAAATAGGCTCCAGAGATGAGGTTAAGGCAGTAGTTGCGCAAGTTGTTGGCAAAAAGGATGCGAACTTTGCTGAATGGCTTGCCATGGTGCGCCATAAGCCACCATGGTGTTGTCCGCAATCACCAAGACTTTGTCACACGCCAAAGCCGCAGATAGATCGTGCGTGATCAACAAACCACTGATGTTGCGTTGCTGAACACTGCTGCGGAACAACTCAAGGATCTCCGCTTCAGTGATTGGATCGAGCGCACTGGTAGGCTCATCAGCGATGATCAAGTTGGCACTACCAAGCAGCGCAATCGCAATACAAATACGCTGACGCTGACCACCAGATAACTGGCTTGGATGCTGCGCCAATGCTGCTTTTGGATCCGTAAATCCGAGTTGAGACAACAAGGTCGTCACCGTTTCTTGGTTTGCTGAAGACAAGCGCGTTTTATTGCCCGTCAATGCCAAACACAGTTGTTGTTCGACAGACGCTAATGGATTCAGCGCTTTAAGTGCATCTTGGAAAATGACCGCGGGACGCTGCGATTGACTACGTTGCAACATAGCAGTTTGTGCGACTTCACTGCTGTTAAGTTGGATACTTCCGTCTACCCAAATATCTGACGGCAAAAAACCTGCGACGGCTTTCGACAACATGGATTTACCAATGCCGGAAGGTCCCATAATGGCAAGAACTTCACCTTGAAACAGCTCAAAAGAAATGTCTTTGAAGAGTGTGCGCTCTGAGTCTGTAAGGCTGAGATTATTAACGGAGAGTACTGGTTGAGAAATCACGGCATCAAACTAAATGTAATAATATAACATCACAAATAATATCATGCGGGTTAAAGCAAGGAAACCAGTCGGAGGGTTATTTCATCACCTTTTTCAGATTTATCAACAAGGGCAGATGGCTCCACCCTTGTTATAAGAACATCTAAATTAGGTCGTTTGTGACAGTGTGAATTAAAGACACTTTTGTTTAACTTGACCAAGGTATGGGAACAAGAAGACAAAACGCCCAACGTAAAACAAAGTGAATGCCAGCCACAAACCGTGATTGCCCCAATATTGCACCGCAATAAATTGGGTCACTAAGAACAACACCATGGTTAGGAAGGTAGAGTTACGTACTGGTCGCGTCGTCCCTGTGCCGGTGAAGATGCCGTAAAACGTAAGACCAAAACCAGCAACCAACGGGAATGCCAATAACCAAGGGCTCATGTCTAGATACAGCGCAACAAGGTTTGGCAAAGTGGTAAACAACGTCACTAATTGGTGTTTGAACAGCACCAACAGCAAGGTCAATACAACAACGAACGCCCCAGTCCATTGCGTGTTTAGCTTAATCACGTTATCAAGCAATGTCGGATTCTTCTGCCCTACCGCTTTACCTGCGAAGACGCTCGACGCATTCGCCACACCATCGAACATGTAGCTGACGATGAAGGTTACTTGCATCAAGATTGCGTTCGCCGCGAGCACATCAGAACCTAGTTGAGAGCCTACACGCGCCATCATGTTGAAGAACACCAATAGACACACAGTACGAAGCAGCAGATCCATATTGGAAGACGCAATAACTTTGAGATCTTTACGCGTCATTTTTACGGTCTGAATGTAATCAAACAGCGGGAAGCGACAGGTTTTCAACACCAGCACCGCACCAATAACAAACGTTGAGATTTGCGCGATAAGTGTCGCCACCGCAACGCCAGCAATGCCCATATCGAAGTACAACACAAATACGATATCCAACACGATGTTCAGCACGTTACCAAACACTTGCGTGAACAAGGTTTCTTTGGCTTTCGCCTGCCCCATCAACCAACCGATCACGGTGTAGTTCAGCAGTACAAACGGCGCACCAAAGATCATGATATCAAAGTAAATCTTAGCGTTTTCAGCCACGACTGCATCAGGGGAGATAATCAGTTCTGCCCCCATCCAAATCACGGACTGCAACGCAATGAAAATCAAGCCAAGGCAGAGCGAAAGCACGAAAGGACGGAATAAGCTGCTCGCTTGATCTTCTGGGCTATTTTTACCTAATGCGATTGCACTTTGCCCAGTCGTACTGACGCGGAAAAAGCCAAACAGCCAATACAAGGTATTCATGATGACGGTGCCGATTGCCACACCACCAATCATCTCAGCCACACCGAGCTTGCCGATCACCGCGGTGTCCACCGCCCCTAACAATGGCTGGGTAACAGTGGAAACGATGAAAGGAAAAGCGATTTTAAAATAGTCTTTATGAGTCAGGGACATCTTAAATTATGAACAGGGTTAATTTTTATAAGGTCGCTATCATATGCGAATGGCGCCCGAACATGAACCAAAGTTCTCCAGCAAGGAATAGCATTGATAATTGATACAACCGGCAAACGTATTCTCATACCAAAGCTTGAAATAGGATAACGACTTATGAGGAAAGCCAAGTTAACTGCATATAAATGAGTTTCTAGTTTGGAAAGATTGGCGTTTGGTGGAGCATGGCAGATCAGAATGTATCTGCCATGTCATAACGGTAGTGATTGGTGAAAAGAGACCGTACAGATGACATTTAATGCTTGTGGGTTTCATCTGACAATGTTTAGGTCGATACCAAACCTTATGTTCTGTAAAGCACCTTTACAACATGCCAGCCGAACTTGGTTTTGACTAGATGTGGCGTCAGAACCTCGCCAGAAAAGCACACTTTGTCGAACTGAGGTACCATTTGACCACGGCGGAACTCACCAAGATCACCACCGCGCTTGCCTGACGGGCAAGTGGAATACTTCTTCGCTAGTGTCTGAAACTTTGCGCCTTTTTTCAGTTGCTTGATAATGTCTTCTGCTTGCTCTTTGTGCTTCACAAGAATATGTAATGCGGCTGCTGTATTTGCCATTGATCTATCTCTCACTATTCTGGTCGCGCAAGTGTACCCAATCCCTTTTAACACGCCAAACATTTCTTGTTTATACCTAGGCGGCTTCAAGGTTCAAATACATGGGACTATCAAACTTTCGGCATAACAAGATTAAAATAAAACCAAGTTTTGCTCAGTTAATCACTATTCTTTAAGAGATTGTCTAAAAAGCTCACATTTGTCTCTCCGATGGTTGAAGCCTTCGTCTGATAAGATTAGATTAGACACAATTCGGTGGTATTTATAAGGTTATTTCATGGCAAAAGTCGTTAGTAAAGCGAATCAATCTCAGGGCATGTTGATGTTCAAACTCACCCTGCAACAGAGTTTCGCGATAGGCACGCTAAAAGTCCGTGAAATCGTTCCGTATATGCCAACCACGAAGATCCCTTACTCGCATCATCACGTTATTGGCACCGTCACAATACGTAACTTAACAGTGCCTGTGATCGACATGTCAGCGGCTGTCGGCTTTCGTCCTATCAGTGAAGAAGAATACAAAAATTGCTACTTGATCGTGACAGACTGTTTGCGAACCGTGGTCGCCTTTATGGTTCGTAGTATTGAGAAGATCATTGAATGCGATTGGAAAGCCATTGAAACCCCACCAGCGAGCGCTGGGAAAAATATTTTCGTAACAGGTATTACTCGCTACGAAGACAAAACGGTTCAGATGCTGGATGTAGAACTGCTGCTTTCCAAAATTTATCCGCAATACGAAAACTCAAAGATCCCGATGCTGACAGATGTTGAACGTGAGCGCCTAAAAGCATTAAGCATTCTTTTGGTGGATGACTCTTCCATCGCTCGTAAACAGCTGTGTGATGCTCTTGATAGTATCAATATCGGATACCAAATTTGTAAAAATGGTTTAGACGCACTAGAGCTGATGAAAAGCGAGGCTGAGGCTCATCGACCAATCGATATTTTGGTCAGTGATATTGAGATGCCAGGGCTTGATGGCTACGAGCTAGCATTCGAAGTACAAAATAACTCCGCTCTTAATCACTCATATCGCATTTTACATACGTCGTTATCGAGCGAAATCTGTGTAGACAGAGCTCACCAAGTTGGCGCACACGAGGCGCTTGAGAAGTTTAATGCTGGTGAGCTGATTGAAGCCATGCTGCGCGGTGCAAAAGAACTAGAAGCCAAAGCTATGGCTTCTTAACTCTAAACTAAACAGCGCAGAAGCTTTGATGTTTGCAGCTGCTAGTTTCTCAGGTCACTTCTTTGGCATCGAGTAACTACGAGATACAAACTCTGTCTCTTCGACTTGATTGATGTGATTAATATAAGAAGCCAAGCTATAAAGTACATTCGCCAATAAGTTCGCGTAACGAAATAGAATGGGGGCAGGTTGCTTCTTACCTGCATGTTCGATCGCAACTAATGCTCGTACCGTTTTTTTAGCTTGGCAACGGCACAAATGCAATTGACTGGATGCAGGGTGCCCTCCGGGTAGAACGAAACCTTTGAATCCACCATCAATGCGTTGCTTAAGCAAGTCATAATCTGCCTTTAGCTCTTCAACTTCCGCTTCTGTAATCGCTAGCTTTCCGCGAACCGAACCATTTAGGTGATAAACATTAGGCTGCATTCTTGTCAGTATATCGCGGCTAAACTCGTCCAGATCCATCGCGAGAACTAAACCAATACGACTACAAAGTTCATCTGCCGTGATTTCAAAGTCACAAACCGGACTGTCCTCGTAAATAAAGGGATAGCAAATCTCGCTCAATTCCTTGCTCACAGGTTTCATGCTTTTGTTCCAATATAAAAAAGGGAGTCAGTATAACCTAACTCCCTTTATGCGTTCATTATTCCGAATGCTCGATTTTACATGACCGGTTTACAATCAAGCACTTTCGATTTTCTTGTGACCTTCTTGAAGGTGAACAAAGTCCACTAAATCGTCGCCAGAGACTTGATACGCTTGACCAAAGCCTTTAACAAACAGTCCCGATTCTGGCTTTAAGTTAAACAACACGAAATCCTCTAGTTGGCTGAGACCATCAATTATCTCCCCAAAACGTTCTTTCATTTGTCCAACAACTTGGTGCCACATCTCCGTGTCACGCTCAACCACATTTGCCACAGCATCAAAAGTTAAGCGCTTACGAGCAAACAACTGCTTTGAAGACTCTTCATCTTCGATCATCATCAATGAAACATTTGGATTTTCTAAAAGGTTACGGGCATGACGAGCGATTTTAGAAATGAGAACGAAGTAGCCTTCCTGATTTTGGACATAAGGCGCGTAACTTACATTAGGGCGACCTTCTGCATCGACAGTTGCAAGCTGAAGTGTACGACGCTCCTGACGAAACTCTTTGATCTCTGGCCCTAAACGACCTTGCAAACGCTCTTGTTTAACTTGTTGATCCATATTGATACCTGACTTTACTAATTAGTATTCGAGTTGAGCCTCGATTATGTTTGTGATTACTTTTTCAATTCGGCTTGTAGGGCGCGGAATGCGGTGACTTGATCTTCAAGTAGCTCGCGCTTTTCGTTACGGCCTAAATAAACTTTGAAAATATTGCTTCCGCACTCAGAGAAAAAGCCAAAATAGTGACTCTCTCTACCCATAAACGGTTTACTGACCAACGCTACATTTTTAACATTATCTAGCTTCAAGTGACCGTGTAGCTCACCTTCTCTGCCCATTAAATTGTAATAGCCACGCGCCACTTTTCCTTTTGGGAATGGTGCTTTGACTTCAAAAATAGAGCCAAAAGAGTGAACAATAGTCGTCACCGGGCCGAAACCAACCAAACCTTCTAGAATGTTTTGTGCTTGCGCTCCTGGAGCGATGGCCACCATTTCCTGCGGCAAAGCCGCAACAACCTCAAATTCAGAAATGCCGAGACGTTCTGCCATCGCTGCTGGCAATAATTGCGGTTCTTGCTCTAGTAATGCTTCAACTTGTTGTTTGATTGATTCCATATGTTTTCCGTCTTTGTTCAACTTTTTCATTAATTATTGGATACTTTCGGTACGGTTTCATTCGTCTCTGACGTAAGTACCTGAATACAACCTTGAGCCAACGAAACGGCCCAGAAACTACCAGCAAGAGTAAGAACTAGGCTGCGTTCATGCAGTTCCACTAAACCTTTTTGCTGCCACACTTTAAATAGAGGCATTAAAAATCCGAACGTGTCCTCCCCCATAAACGATGGCAGTTGGTTTGCCTGAACGATACCGCGATCAAACCCGGATTTGAGTGCAGCAAATAGTGGATCTAGAGGGCTTTGCTTCATCATCATAGCGATGGGGCTTTGCCCTTCTTTGATGGCTTTAATATAGGTCGCCAATGTGCGATGTTGCATCACCCCGTAACCACCGATATTACCTCCAGCGCCACAGCCAATTGGCAGTACCTCTGCATATGTCTTGGCTAAACTGTTGTATAAACTACGTTCACGGTTATCGATTGCCCAATGGTTCACACTCAGTTGCTTCATATGGTGTTTGTCCATAAAGTTCACACCGAGCTCATACATGCCTGCTTTTTCTGGCGTGGTAGCTGGTGGGGGGATTTTTCCTTTTTCTACAAGGTTAAGCATGGGTGCTGAACCACCGACTACCAACTGATATAAGTCCAACCCGTGTGCGCCAGTCGAGAGAAAATCATTTAAATCTTGCTCTAGCACTTCTTTGGTTTGATAAGGCAAGCCGTAGAGTAAATCGATAATGACAGGAATTTTGTCTTCGTTGGCAATCTCGCTAACTCGCTTGAGCACATCTTCTCTATCATCTAATCGTTTCGCGCTGCGACGCACTTGTGTATTAAAACTTTGTACACCAAAAGAGAAACGATTAAATCCACCGTCGAGAGCGCCTTGGTATAGCTCATCAGAAAAACGGTTGATACGGCCTTCTAAGGTAATTTCACAATCCGCGGCCAAAGGAAAGTGCTCATGAATCGCCTGACCTAACACGCGAACCTGTGCTGGAGACAGATCCGTTGGCGTTCCTCCACCGATATACACAGCATGGAAAATACCGTTTTGTGTCCAAGGCAATGCAGCTTTCTCCTTGAGCTCCTGCATCAGTGCGTCAAAGTACTCGTCAACCAGTGCGCGGCTCGCAGCATTTTGAAAGAAGTTACAAAAGGTGCAACGTACGCGACAAAATGGAACGTGAATATAAAGACAACGTTTATTGGTCGCTTTAACCGAGTTAGCGGTAACGCTTGAAAAAATCGCCTGCTGCTGAGGTGGAGGTACAGGCACGCTCGCTCCGCCAGCGTGTGCCGAATGTTTCTTAACAAAGGCAAATCGCAATGGGTCAGGGCTATCGCTTCCCAACACTGATTCGTCAAATTTATCGATATCGACGCTCATATATACTCGCTTAGCTCCCACCATATAAGGGGTAGAGGCTGGTCTTTAAAAATCTGCAAGAATCATAATTTGAGCGTAATGATAATGCAATTGATAATTGATCTTATTTCGGTTGTGAGTAATAATCTGCTCAAGTTTTCATAGTTTCCCGAGATATTCCGTGAACGTACAAAGATATGTCATTGCAGGAGGTGCTTCCCTTGCCATCCATGCCGCACTTCTTTTTGTTTCTCAAGAAACGAAAGTGTTCGCGATGCCTGCTGGAAATCCAGCAAGTTCGGTAAGTTTAAACCTTGTATCGGCACCACCACCTACCGTCGAAACATCCACGCCAGAAAATGTGGCACCACCAAAAGAGCCGCAGCCTCAGGAGCAGCCTGAGCCAGAAAAGAAGATCGTAAAGAAACAGGTCGTCAAGAAAGACGCTGTTAAGAAAAAGGTAGTGAAGAAAAAAACAGAGCCGGTTAAACAATCTAAGCCTAAGACGGTGGAACCAGCCAAAGCCGTAACAAAACAAGAGAATCAGCCCGAAGCCAAACCGAAGAAAAAAACGGAACCGGCGAAGAAAGAGATGGTCGCTCAGCAAACCGCGCCAGCGAGCCAATCCAAAGGGGCAACGTCTCAACCTATTTTGGTCGACAAACCAACGTTTGTTAATCAACCAACTCAGCCTCGCTACCCAAGATCTGCACAAAAACGCGGTATCGAAGGCGTAGCCTTATATGAAATATGGCTCGATGAAAATGGCAATCAAATTAAACAGGTTTTGATTGAGTCTTCCGGCACAGAATCGCTGGACGCCTCAGCGCTTCGTGCCATCAAACAGTGGCAATTTACACCACATATTTCGGGCGGGCTAAAAGTGGCTCACCGAGTACAAGTACCTGTTCGTTTTAAGTTGGATGGATAATGGAACAACTACAAGAATTACAAACTCAACTTGGCCTAATGACATGGCCTTTGATCATTTGCTCAGCCCTCACCGTCATGATCATTACCGAGCGGTTATTCCACGTTTTGATTAGCCTTGGCGTCGGGAAACGAGCCATTCGCCAAAAACTCATTGGGTTAGACCCAACGAATAGAAACGATCTTGAGACGCTTGCAGAAGAATTGTCGCATAAGCGACCGCTCCTTTATCGTGGCGTTGCCATGTTGCTTGCCCATCACTCTTTCTCAAAGTCTCTAAGAGAAGATGCCGCAGGCATTTGGCTACAAGAAAAACGTCATCAGCTGCATTCTGGCCTTCGCTTACTGACGTTGATTGGCGTCATTAGCCCTTTGATTGGTTTGCTTGGTACGGTACTTGGCTTAATTGAGATGTTCAAAGGCATCGCTGTCTCAACGGGGAATATCACCCCGAATGATTTGGCAGACGGTCTAGGTTTGGCCATGCGCACTACTGCAGCAGGTCTTATTATCGCCCTTCCTGCGATTTCAGGAGCACAAATCATTGGTTTGTGGGCGGATCGTGTGATCGCCAAACTCGAACACACATTAAACTATGTCAACTTATGGCTTGAAGGTATCTCTCTGCAACACGTGTCGCCAGACAATTCAACATTAGCAGTGCGCTCTTCTGCAAAGGTCGAGGCAGAAGCACAATGATTAAAACGCCAAAAGACAACACTCGTAACGACTTAACTCCTGATTTAACACCGCTGTTGGACATCATTTTTATCGTAATGGTTTTCCTGATGTTAACTGCAGCGGTCAAGCTCGATTCATTAGATGTCAATTTACCGAGTACAGAATCTCAAGCCGTTGCAGATGTCGATAAGCAATCCATCACGGTAAACATTCTTAAAGACGAGCCTTACTGGGCCATTAACGGCAAGACATACATCGATTGGGACAACTTTACCCTCGCGCTGCTAGAAGAGAGTAAATCAAGCGATAAACCGATTGTGATTGGAGCAGAAAAAACCGCGAACATTCAGTCGCTAGTTCAACTTCTCGGCTTTTTACAAGAAAACGGAATTCAGGCAACTCAGTTACTCACTGAAGAGCCATCATAAAAATAAGTAAGATAGAGATCCTTTCAAAATGAAGAACACACGTGCCACCATTCATGCTGTTGTTACGGCAGCCATTTCCCTACTTGCGAGTAGCCAACTTTTTGCCAATGAAACACCATCATCAGAGCGTGTTGTTAGTGCAGGCAGTGCCGTCACTGAACTGTTGCTTGAACTCGACGCCAAAGATAGCTTGGTTGCTATCGACGTAACCAGTCAGTTACCAAAAGGCATGGAGCTGCCTAAAGTAGGCTACCATCGCCGCCTTTCAGCAGAAGGGTTGCTCGCCTTACGTCCGACAAAAGTCATTGGCTCTGATGAGATGGGACCGAAAACGGCATTGAACCAATTAAAAGCGGCGGGGGTAGATGTAGAAATCGTCAATACCGATGCCAACGTTGAGGGCCTTTACCAACGTATCGATCAAATTGCGAACCTTATGAATCGCCAGGCTAAAGCGGAAGATTTAAAGCAAGATGTGAAAGCGCAAGTTCAAGCACTCAATGAAAATCAACCTGCTCAAGCTAAGAAAAAGAAAGTACTGTTTCTACTCATCCATGAAGGTCGACCTGCGAACGTTGCAGGATCAGAAACCACACCCGATGCAATTATCCAGCTAGCAGGCGGACAAAACCCAGCTGCTGACCAGCTGTCTTCTTACAAGCCTTTATCCACAGAAGCCATGGTAGAGATGCAGCCTGACGTTATTCTCGTTAGCGGTCGCAGCTATGAAACGCTGGGCGGTGCCGATGCGATTTTAAAAGCAATGCCACTTCTCGCCGCAACACCTGCGGGAATGAATAAAAATATCATCACGATTGAGGGTCACTCCCTTGTTGGTGGTTTGGGTCTTAAAAGCCTTGCAGAAGCCGAGCGTTTGAATGCGCTGCTTTACCCATAGAGACATGACATGTTGTTAAGACGTATCTCCCTTTCAACGACGTTATCCGTACTTAGTGGCTTTTTAGCATTTGTTGCTATCGCCTCTATTACAGTAGGTCCAATGAGCATTAGTTTCACTGACAGTTTGCGTAGCCTAACAGGAAGCAGTTCTGATCTCGCTCCTCACATTCAGTTGGTGATTAACGAGATCCGATTACCTCGCACCATTTTGTGTATGTTCATCGGCGCCATTTTGGCAATTTGTGGTGTGGTTATGCAGGGATTATTCCGTAACCCGCTGGCCGAGCCCGGCATCATTGGTGTGTCTGCTGGTGCTGCACTTGGCGGTGCGTTCGCTATTGTTGTATTTGCAGAGTTTAGCCAAAACTATCCGCAACTAATGAACTTAGCTGCGCTGCCTCTTTTTGCTTTCCTAGGTGGTGCGTTGACGACCATTCTCGTTTATAAGCTCGGCACAAGTAAATTTGGTACCTCAGTTACGATTATGTTGTTAGCTGGTGTTGCCATCAGCGCGCTTTCAGGAGCGGCGATCGGTTACATGAACTTTATCGCTGATGATCAGATGCTACGAGATCTAACACTTTGGTCCATGGGCTCATTAGCTGGCGCAAATTGGTCGGGGATAGGCCTATCCGCTGTCACGCTGGTCGTCCTATTATTCTGGTTCCAGAAAAAATCGATGGCGCTAAATGCTCTGTTACTAGGGGAATCAGAAGCAAGACACTTGGGAGTTCCAGTCCAAAAACTCAAAAGACAGCTTATTTTGCTCTCTGCATTGGGGGTTGGTATTACGGTGAGTATTAGTGGTGCAATTGGTTTTATCGGGCTCGTGATTCCTCACTTAGGACGCATGCTAGCAGGCCCCGACCATCGAACGCTACTGCCAATCTCTGCACTCATGGGAGCGCTGCTTCTTACCGCAGCTGATATGTTTGCTCGTATTGCCGTGGCACCAGCAGAATTACCCGTCGGTATCGTGACCGCCTTGATCGGTGCGCCCTTCTTCATCTACTTATTGTTCCAGCAGAAAGGGAAGATTTTGTAATGAACCAGATCGTTTTATCGGGTAAAAACATTTCGATGAAATTTGGCAAGCGCGTTGTTCTCGATGACATCAATATTGATATCCGAGCTGGTGAAGTGACCGCCCTACTCGGCCCCAACGGTGCGGGCAAAAGTACTTTGCTCAAGCTTCTGTGTGGTGAAATCTCTTCAAATCATGACATCGCCTACTTCGGTAAACAAAAGCATGATTGGGAGCCTGAAAAAAGCGCAAAACACATTGCGATGCTCCCACAGCACAGTACGTTGACCTTCCCATTTCTAGCCAGAGAAGTGGTCGAATTAGGCGCGATTCCGCTATCGCTGTCCAATAAAGAAACCACTAAGTTAGCTTTACATTACATGGAACAAACCGATGTAATGCATTTGGCAGAAAGCCTCTATCCATCTTTATCTGGTGGCGAAAAGCAACGATTACATCTAGCACGCGTGATGACACAGCTACACCAATCTGGCGAGGAACGAATCTTGATGCTTGATGAGCCAACCTCTGCGTTAGATCTCGCCCACCAACACAACACGTTAAAGATTGCTCGTGAGGCCGCGAAAACACAGAACGCCGCAGTCGTTGTCGTGTTGCATGACTTGAATTTAGCCTCCCAGTACGCAGACCGACTTGTACTTTTACATAACGGAAAACTGGTTTGTGATGACACACCATGGAATGCACTGACGCCAGAGCGTATTGAGCACGTTTATGGCTACCGCTCCATCGTGACAAAACATCCAACTTTAGACTTTCCTCAAGTTCACGCCGCCGCTTAGCGTGTATCTCTTCTGAGCCGTCTCTTCTGCTTTCCAAACGACAAAGGCCCGCAATAATCATATTGCGGGCCTTTGCTTTGATATTTAATCGAATCTTGGGCTCAAAAGAGCGGCGAGAAAATTACTGTGTTCTGCCTTGGCTTTACAACCAAAGCGGCAAACAAGTGTTCATCTAGCGCTCTCAATTGCGATTACTTACTCATTTGGATCAATGAACGACCAATCAACCACTCGAGCTCTTTGTCACCACCTGTGCCAAACTGGCTTTCAACCATTTTGTATAAACGGTCAATACCGTTAGCAGCAAATTCTTGCGCATTTTCGGCCGTGACAATGTGATGGAATAGCAGTCGTAAAATCGCGAGGAACTCAGCATCTTCCAGTGCTTTAATCCAACTTTGTGAAAATGCACTTAGCCCTTTATCAAACTCTAGGTGTTCAATAAACATTTTAAAGATACGGCCATCCAGTGCGGCGGTGAAGTCCGTTTTCTTAGGGAAGTGATGGCTAATACCGGTACGAGATATACCTGTCTGCTGACTTAGAGTCGTGTACGACATTTTGTCGTAACCTAATCTTAGTAGCTGATCAACAACGGCATCCATGATCTTTTGGATAGTGATTTCGGTATCTTCTTTACTACGCTTTGGCATATTTTAAGCTCTTCTCTTTGTAAATCCATCTAACTCACTATTAAATGAGGCCAGAATGAAATCATTCTTAGCATTATACCCAAGTTGCCCAAGGCACTTCGTTAAGCGAAACCTAAAAATTGAACCGCTAACACCTGCGCATTAAGGCCGTTTGGATATATGTACTGCGACTACTTAATATAAAGTTAAGTTCCAAATCATAACGTCTTTACAC
>NZ_WXWT01000411.1:0-13608 GCF_009904725.1 Vibrio sp. V43_P6S15P86 | reverse complement strand
ATATTTAACGTGCAAGTAATATTTATAAACAAGAATGATTGCTCTAGTTCAAATGATGGAAAAATAAGATGAAATTATCGCAGTGGGGTCTTTTATTAAGTGGCTTGGTGGCATTGCCAAGCATTGCAGATACAGATGTTTATCTAACCAATAACTCTGATCAGTCTTTAACTATTCAAGTAAAGCACGAAGGCAGTGATTTACTTCAATATGGAGAAGAGTGGCAGCAACATGTACAAGTACTTGGTCCGTGGGAAACCAAACCTGTATTGAGCTTCAATCGTTGGGAAGGCGTGAAATCAAACCAAACTTACCGTTTTGAAACTGTGGTTTCTAGCCCTAAAGGTGAAAGCATAACACTCAATCAAGTCATGGAAGGTCATTGGTATAATTCAACCATTGAATATGGCTTATCGGCGGCCGATGTCGATTTATCTCTTAAAGATGATCGTGATATTCATCGTGCCAACACTAACGCTTTTAGCATCCGAGAAACCGAACTGGCATTTAAGTCAGACAGTACCGCTCGATACGACGATCTTTATTACACCATCACACCAAGCAAAGTAAATGAATCTGTCGATAACGAAGAACAAAACCTTAAGTTGATGACTTACAACATCTGGGCTCTTACGGCTATTGCATCGCACATCGGTGATCGTTACGAACTGATTCCTCAATACGTCAAAGGTTATGATGTATTAGCGCTGCAAGAAGTGTTTGCAAGCGGTCGTGAAGCATTCCTACGTGAGTTAGCTAAGGAATATCCGTACCAAACTAAAATGTTAGATAAAGAAGGCGTTAATATTCATGATGGTGGGGTGATCATTGTCAGTCGCTATCCTATCGTGAATGAAGCGCAATATGTCTTCCCCGACTGCTCTGGCACAGACTGCTTTGCCGACAAAGGCGTGAATTATGCGGAAATTATTAAAGGTGGTCAGGCTTACCATGTGTTTGCTACCCATACCGCATCTTTCGATACAGACACCGCTCGCGAGTATCGTCAGCGCCAGTTCAAACAAATCCGCGCACTCGCTAAATCTCTCAACATTCCTTCAAGCGAAACTGTGGTATACAGCGGCGACTTTAACGTAAACAAAAGAAAGTTCCCTGGTGACTACCAACAAATGATCGCCAACTTAAGCGCCATAGAGCCTCAGTATTCTGGTTACACGGAGTCAACCTTTGATCCCCGCATCAATAACTTCGCAGGTGAAGCGTTATCAGGCGGCGAAAACGTGGAATACCTTGACTATGTTATGGTGAGTAGTGAATACGGGGTGAAATCATTCAATGACAACCGTGTAGACGTGCCGCGCACAACCGCAGAGAGTTTATGGAAACACTACAATCTTTCTGACCATTTCCCAGTTAGCGCAACAATCAAGCCATGAAGAAAATCGCGTTGATAATCATGTCCGCCATTATGGCGGGCATGATGTTTTTAACTTTCAGTCAAGATGGGCAGCAAGAAGCGGCCGTGTCCGCTTCTGCTCCAAAGACAAAAAATAAGAACGTCCCCAGTACATCACTAAAAACAAGCAATATCGCTCCCAGTGTAGATACTTCACCACAGGCCGCAGAGCTCCCTTCTGCGACTCAAATAACGACTGAGAGACTAACTCTGCTCAAAGGGAGAGAACTCGTCGCAGAGCTTGAGTTATTTTGGCATGAGTGCATGTCGAACCGCGACTGTGAGGAACAGTTAGCCTTGCTCGAGCCTTATTTATCTTCAGCACGATTTCAACTTTTGGCGAGCTACCATCAACTCAACAGTCAATGGCAAGAAAGTGTAGGTAATTTGTTATTTGATGAGCAACAACCACTAGCCTCACGTATTGCACAACTTAAATCCGAGGCAAGAGGCATTTGGGGAGAGTTGGCTGATGTTATTTTCGCGGATGAGTTCGCCCTATACGATTTCAATTTAGAGGCCCAACAGCTCAACACGCAAAGTCCAGAAAGCTTTTTGCAAGCTTTCGAGCAACTCATCATAGACTGGCAAGAAAATGCAGAGGCTATCGGGCTTACAAACGACCAAGCAAAATATGAGCGTGCAGTTGCCCTGATACCCAATAGCATGAGCTTTCCAGATCGCCAAACTATCATCGCAGAGCTGCAAAAAACTTACTTAACGAAGGACGAAAGCGAAGAGATTCACGCTCGTGAGCAACAAATTGCCGAGCAAAAAGAGCAAGTCAGAGGTTACCAACAAGCATTGCAACAACTTGAGTCCAGACTCAGAAAAGAGAGAGCCACAAGCCATTCGAATTTGTCAGAACCGGAATGGCAAAGCTATTACCAACAAGAAGTAGCGGATTTTCGCCGCGAGTTCTTTTCTTCTTAAACGTCAGCTTTCATTGATGGGAATTGAAAGTCCAAAAGGCACGTTACGAATAAACAGCCGTGCCTTTTATTCAGAACCCTGCTTTTTAATTCAGAACAAATTCAAACCAAATACATCTTTCACATCAAATAGCACTTGTTCAGTTTTCTCACGAGAACGCTGACTACCTTGTTTTAAAATATCAATCAGCTGTGCTTTATCATTCAAATACATAGTGCGCTTTTCTCGAATAGGTCGAAGCATCTCTTGTAGGCATTCTTCTAATACTTTCTTGGTCAAACCATCACCTAACCCACCGCGTCGATAATGCTCTTTTAGCTGTTCGACGTAATCTTTATCAGGGTGAAAGGCATCGAGGTAGGTAAATACGATATTACCTTCGACTTGGCCAGGGTCCTCAATTTTCAGGTGATTGGGGTCGGTATACATAGATTTCACCGCCGCAGAAATCTCCTTTTCAGACGCCCCTAGGTTGATTGCGTTCCCCATGCTTTTAGACATCTTATTTTTGCCATCAGTACTCGGCAAACGAGGAGCATCACTAAGTAATGGACGGCATTCTCTAAGAACCTCTTTTCCACCCAGGTGGTTTATTTTTCTTACGATTTCATTAGTTTGCTCCAGCATCGGCAGTTGGTCATCACCTACCGGAACCAACGTCGCGTGGAACCCCGTAATATCGGCAGCTTGAGAAATTGGATACGTTAAAAAGCCAGCAGGAATAGAGCGTTCAAAGCCTTTACTCTGTATCTCATTTTTAACCGTGGGATTACGCTCTAAACGCGCAATAGAGACAAGATTGCTGTAATACATCGTTAACTCTGCTAACGCTGGTATTTGAGATTGCAACGTGATCGTGGTTTGTGTGGGGTCGATACCAACGGCCAAATAATCCGCAACGACATTGAGAATATTGGAGGATACCTTTGATGGATTGTGGGCGTTATCCGTCAACCCTTGCATGTCTGCGACTAAGATCGTTTGCTCATGTTCCGTTTGCAATTTGACTCGTTGTTGCAATGAACCGACATAGTGCCCGAGGTGTAACGGACCTGTCGCTCGATCGCCGGTCAGGATAATTTCACGCTGCGATGTACTTTGAATGGTGTTCATATTTATCTCCAAGTATTTAATAGATCGCTACTGGAGATAAAAAGATCAAACACTCTTAGCTACCATCCAGCAGCGTAAGAATGTGAGTATTCCGTGCCGCTCTATTTAGAGCGCCACCAAAAGAAGGTTGTTGATGAAGGGCTAACATGTATTTTCATGTTTTCAAACTAACAGTACATCGAACTGAACTCAATCTGTTTTTGTATTGAATTAGCGTAAGTATTCAAAGAGCCTACAGAAACGATTACATTGGTAAAGACATCGCAATGACTAAAGCCGCACCAAACACCGAACCTGAGACAAATGCACAAAGTACGGTTTTGTTGTGTTTCCTTTTCATCGATGAACTCCTATCCATAACCACAATGACCAACCCTTTTATTTAATACGCATGTGGATGCATCACGGTAAGTAGTAAACCAACATATCGCGCATAGAACCAGTACAGCTTTGTTAAACTGGGACCTCGTCCATAACTTGGAATGCAAATGGTTCTGGAACCAACAAAAGAGGAAAATTTCATCACTTTTCTGTCCTGTCTCCCAGAGTTTATGGCTTAATAGACAGCAGGAATATTTTTCTTTTGCTACGGGTACTTACATGGAAGCTGTTCTACATCAGTTGCAATTCTCTTTGTCGATAACCGGCCCTATCTGCTTAATGTTAATACTTGGCGTGGTGTTCAAACGCATTGGACTGATCAACGATAATTTTTATCGAAGTGGGCTCTAAACTGGTGTTTCAAGTTACGCTACCTGCGATGTTATTTGTCAATATTGTGGCTTCAGAACACGATTTTTCAGCGGCAAGTGGCTTTGTCAATTTCGGCGTTATCGCTAGTGTTTCTTTTTTTATTTTCACCTACCTTTCGGTCAAGCTTCTGTTCAAAGCATCACCTGACCAAGGTGTTCTTATCCAAGGTGGGTTCCGAGCAAACACAGGTATTATTGGCATCGCTTACGTTGCCAATGCGTATGGTTCTCAAGGTGTGGCGTTAGCAGCGCTTTATGTCGCGGTCACCACGTTTATTTACAACGTCCAAGCGGTAATTTGCTTACCTCCCAAGGGCGCAACTTCTGTCCCACAAGCCGCAAAAATGATGGGCCGAACACTGACGAGGAATCCACTGATAATCTCAATCGTCCTAGGGATGGCTTTCTATTTGCTCTCTATTCCAGTGCCGAATGTTGTTATTGATGCAGGGAACTACTTGTCCAAAATGACACTGCCTTTAGCGCTGTTGTGTACGGGCGGCTCACTCGATTTTAGCTTGATGAGAAAAGAGAAAGGTCCATCTTGGTTTGCAAGCAGTTACAAGCTCATCGTGGCACCAGTCATCATCACCATGGGTGCTTACTTAGTAGGATTTCGAGGAATTGAGCTAGGTATTCTTTTCTTTATGAACGCCTCTCCAGTCGCTGCTGCCAGCTATGTCATGGCGCGTTCCATGGGAGGCAATGCCACATTAGCCGCAAATATCATCGCACTCACTACGGTGCTTTCTTCCGTGACCTGTACGTTGGGCATCCTATTTCTTAAGTTCTACAACTTAATATAATTGGCCAGCGATAAAATAAAGACGCTAGACGGCATTGATGCAAGTTACTGGTCGTGATTCGCAAAAGTGAGCTTTCTTACCAGACGAAAAAATTCACTCGCTTCAGATTCCGACAAACAAGAAAAAAACTCTTTCTGTAAATTCGTCATGATTTGATGCACTTGCTTTAAAGCGTTTGCCCCCTCTTTAGTCATGCTGAGCATTTTAAGACGCTGATTCGATGTACTTTTAGAAACTTGAACAAACCCTCGCTTTTCCAAATTATCCACCATTCGCTTTGCTACACTTCGCTCAGTTCGAACCGCGTCAGCCAACGCTTGCTGACTCATGGGTTGAAACTCTTCCAAAGCGGCCAGTGCACTTGCCATCTCGAGTGTCATTAAATTTTGCCGAGAGAGCTCAGCTTGAGCACGGTTGCGATACATTCGCTGCATCACACCGCAGACAAACATAGGGCTTTGATCCAAAACGGAAATTGGGGAGATTTTCTGATCTTTCATCGTCGTTTGTTCTTCTTTAGGCTTTCATTCGGTCGGAAGGAGTAAGCAGATTCTGCATAAGGCAAAACGCTCCCCCTTTAAGTTTGTGTCAAAGACGGTAACCACCAAGTGAAAACATAAAATAAAGAGCGCCGAAGCGCCCTTTTATCGTGTTTATTATCACCAGTATAACTTAGTTACAGCAACCAAGTCTTACTCGCTTTGCTGAGCCGGTTTAGGATTAGTCTCAGACAACTCTGCCTCCGATTCTTTTCTCGCACGTCGATCAAACAATCGCTCAACCACCACAAAGAAGATTGGCACAAAGAATATACCTAAGATCGTCGCACTGATCATGCCACCAAGTACACCAGTACCTACCGCATTTTGACCTGCTGAGCCCACGCCAGAGCTGATAGCAAGCGGTACTACACCTAGACCAAAGGCAAGCGATGTCATAATAATTGGGCGCAGACGAACACGAACGGCATGCAGGGTTGCTTCGATAAGGCCAGCGCCTTTCTCGTAGTAATCTTTCGCAAACTCAACAATCAGAATGGCGTTTTTAGTTGCCAAGCCGACCGTCGTTAATAAACTCACCTGGAAGAACACATCGTTGTCCATACTTCGCGTCATTACCGCGAGCACAGCACCAAGCACACCAAGAGGAACAACTAACACCACGGCGAAAGGTACTGACCAACTTTCATACAAAGCGGCGAGAACTAAGAATACGACGAGGATAGACAGCGCATATAACATTGGCGCTTGGTTTCCGGAAAGGCGCTCTTCATACGAAATACCATTCCAGTTCACCGTGAAGCCTTCTGGTAGCTTTTCTACCATTGCTTCAATTTCTGCCATAGCTTCACCAGTACTGACGCCAGGAGCTGCGCCGCCTTGGATATTCATCGCTGGCAAACCATCAAAACGCTGCAAAAGAGGTGAACCATACGTCCACTCTCCGCTCGCAAAGGCAGAGAAAGGCACCATCTCACTTTTTGAGTTACGCACGTACCACGAATCGAAGTCTTTTGGCTGCATACGGTATTCCGCATCACTTTGCATCATGACTTTTTTCACTCGACCGCGATCAATATAGTCGTTAATGTACGCTCCGCCCCATGCCGCTGACAGGATTTGGTTGACGTCATTAATGCTAACATCCAGAGCACGCAGTTTAACGTGGTCAATGTTCACTTTGTACATTGGCGCATCTGCTTGACCGTTCGGACGAACACCGACAAGTTTCGGGTTTTGTGCAGCCATGCCAAGCAGTTGACCTTGCGCAGCGACTAATGCGTCGTGACCTTTGTTCAACGAATCTTGAAGATAGAAATCAAAGCCTGTCGAGTTACCCAATTCTTGAATCGCAGGAGGGGCAAATGCAAACACCAGTGCTTCTTTGATGGTTGAGAAGTACCCCATCGCTCGACCCGTAATGGAAGCTGCATCAGCACCCGGCGCTTCACGCTCTGACCAATCTTTCAGACCGATAAATGCCATCCCCATGTTTTGGCCTTGGCCTGCAAAACTAAAGCCCGCAACGGAGAAGACGGATTTCACGTTGTCTTTCTCATCCACAAGGTAAAAGTCGCGCATTTTCTCAAGTGTTTTTTCCGTCTGCTCTTGCGTTGAGTTAGGCGGCAAAATGGCCATTGAGAATACCGTGCCTTGGTCTTCATCCGGCAAGAATGACGTCGGAAGGTTCATAAACAGCCAGCCCGCACCTGCACTCATTGCCAAGAATACAACCAACATACGACCTGTGCGCTTTAGGAGTTTAGCAACGCCGGTTTCATAGCCAGCTGTCATCGCATCAAACTTGCGGTTAAACCAGCCAAAGAAGCCTTTCTTTTCTAGAAGCTCAGCATCGCCTTTTTTCAGTAATGTTGCACATAATGCTGGAGTCAGAATTATCGCTACCAAAACTGAAAGTGTCATCGCCGCCACAATCGTTATCGAGAACTGACGGTAAATAACCCCTGTAGAACCAGACATAAACGCCATAGGGACGAATACCGCGGAAAGCGTCAGACCCACACCAATCAGAGCACCAGTGATCTGCCCCATCGATTTTTTGGTCGCTTCTTTTGGCTCTAACCCATCCTCATGCATCACACGCTCGACGTTTTCCACCACAACGATGGCATCGTCCACCAGCAAACCGATAGCCAGAACCATCGCGAACATGGTTAACGTGTTTACGCTAAATCCAGTCGCGTACAAAATAGCGAAGGTTCCGAGCAATACGACAGGCACTGCGATCGTTGGAATGATCGTCGCACGGAAGTTCTGCAAGAACAGGTACATGATTAAGAACACAAGAAGAATGGCTTCTAACAGCGTTTTAACCACTTCTTGAATCGAGGCTTTGACGAATGGCGTTGTTTCAAATGGGTAAGCAATCTGCAACCCTTCTGGGAACGTTGCACTCAGTTGTTCTAAACGCTCTTTCACCGCATTGGCTGTCTCAAGCGCGTTTGCACCAGTACCTAATGAAATACCTAAACCCGATGCTGGGAAGCCATTATATTGGCCTCGAATGTCATAACTTTCTGCACCACGTTCAACACGAGCCACATCTTTCAAATAAACATTCGAACCGCTGGCGTCAGACTTAAGAATGATGTCTTGGAACTCTTCTACACTGCTCAAACGACTTGCAGACGAAATCGTTGCATTCAACAGCTGGCCTTCCTGCGCAGGTGCTGCACCAAGTTGACCAGAAGAAACTTGCGCGTTCTGTTCACTGATCGCATTTGCTACGTCGATTGCGGTCAAGTTGAACTGCGTAAGCTTAAATGGGTCCAGCCAGACTCGCATCGCATACTGCGCACCAAACGCCTGCACTTGTCCTACGCCAGTTACACGACTTATCGGGTCTTGAATATTCGTTACAACAAAGTCGCCGATATCGTTTTCTGTAAAGTCAGGATCTTCAGAATAAACTGCCACCACCATGAGAAACGCCGTGTTGGATTTATTCACGACGATACCTTGGTTTTGTACTTCCATCGGCAATGATGTCAATGCCAATTGCAGCTTGTTCTGCACCTGTACTTGCGCGATATCAGGATCAGCTTCGCTATCAAACGTCAGGGTAATTGTCGCATTACCGAATGCATCACTGCTCGATGATAGGTAGCGAAGATAATCTAATCCCGTCATATTTTGCTCGATAACCTGCGTTACCGAGTCTTCAACGGTTTTCGCTGATGCACCTGGATAACGTGCACTGATGGTGATCGTTGTCGGTGAAATCGTTGGGTATTGCGAGACGGGTAAATTGAATAATGACATTACCCCCGCCAACATCGTTAGAATCGCGAGAACCCAAGCAAATACCGGACGATCGATAAAAAATCGTGCCATGATTACTCCTGTTCACCGTTTTGGATAGTTACAGGGCTGCCTGGACCTACCTTTTGTAACCCAGCAGTAATGACTTTATCGCCCGCTTTCAAACCATCAATAATACGCCATTGATTATTGATCGCTTCGGCTGTCTTCACTGGTCTTGCTTCCACTTTGTTCTCACCATTCACCATCATCACTGTCGCTTTGCCTGTCGCATCGCGAGAAACGGTATTTTGTGGTATCAGAATCGCGTCAGGGTCAACACCAGTAATGACCGTCGCACGAACAAACATTCCTGGTAGTAACAAACCGTCAGGGTTTGGGAATTCAGCACGAAGCGTCACGCTACCCGTACTTTCGTTCACATTGACCTCGGTAAATTTCATCGTGCCTTTGTGTTCGTACGTGCTGCCATCTTCAAGCATCAATGTAACTTGCGCAGAATCATCCTCTTGCATATGACCTTGAGAAAGAGCCGCTTTTAAACGCAGCAGTTGCGCGGATGATTGCACAATATCAACGTTGATAGGATCAAGCTGCTGAATGGTCGCTAATTTGGCTGCTTGGTTAGCCGTAACCAACGCACCCGCCGTCACACTCGATTTACCGATCACACCGCTAATCGGAGCTTTCACTTGCGTGTAATCTAAATTGATTTTTGCCGTATTGATCTTAGCTTTTGCGACTAGGACCTGTGCTTGCGCTTCCTTGTATGCTGCTTCTGCTTCATCCAAATCTTGTTGGCTGATGGACTTTTTGGTGATCAAGGTTCTGTAACGCTTCACCGTGGCATGGGTCGATTCTGCCGCTGCTTGAGCTCGGATTAATTCCGCTTCAGCGCTCAGCAAATCCGCTTGAAATGATGAATCATCAATTTGATATAGGGACTGTCCTTGTTCAACAAGGCCCCCTTCAACAAAATTTCGCTCTGAAATAATGCCTGTAACTTGCGGACGAACTTCCGCTTCTTTGAATGCACGGCTACGACCTGGCAACTCGACAGTTAACGCTTGGCGAGTTGGTTCCACCGTTAACACTTCAACTTCGGTTGCGGGCGCAGGACCACTACCTTGGCTCGATCCTTCTTCGCTAGGTTGACATCCAACCACAAAAAGGCTCGACGCAATCAGCAGAGATAGCGTGGTTTTACGTCTCATGAATTTTTCTCTCTTTTACCTACAAGCCTTCAAGATTCCTTGCTAAAAACTTCTAGAATGACTTAATGATGACTAACGGATGTATATCCAGAACAAATTAATTAGGATGATAATTACCCAGTGTTGTACATACAACAAAATTTACAGTTCTATACGCTTACGAAAAACGTTTATGGTAAAGGTGTAATGAAGTTCTCAAATTTGAAGATTTTGGGTTGGAAATCACACTTTCCTGTGAGCAATTTCAATGGTTAAAAAGCAGCAAAAGTGATGATAAAAGCATCATCACGCTGTACAGAGTTTGTCACCGCTGTCTAGGATTATTTGCACCTCTGGTATACAAAGTTAAGTAAAAGAGGGATGTAAATATAGTCGAGCCTTCACAAGTCAGGTTCGACCCTTATCTAAAAAATAACCCGCTCAGAAGCGGGTTATTTCGTCAGTGAGACTGCAGTTCTCAAGCTTATACTTTGAACTGACTAACCTGATGATCTAAGCGCTGGGTTTGCTCTGATAACATGGCTAAAGATGCTTGCGCTTGGTTGACGATTTCCACAATAGATGTACTGCTATCTGCAATGCCTTGTACGTTGCTATTTACTTCGTCACTTACCGTACTTTGCTGGCTTGCAGCCGTTGCAATGTGTGTGTTCATCTCGTTCATACGTGAAATCGCGTTTAAGATTTCAGAAAGGGATTGACTCGCTCTCCCTGCCGATTGAATTGTTTCATCACTGCTATTTTGGCTACCACGCATCACTTCTACGGCTTGTCCCGCACCAGATTGTAGCTTTTCAATCATGGTTTGGATTTCACCCGTGCTCTGTTGTGTACGACTGGCTAACGAGCGAACCTCATCGGCTACAACAGCAAAGCCTCGCCCTTGCTCTCCTGCACGAGCCGCTTCAATCGCTGCGTTAAGCGCCAATAAGTTCGTTTGCTCTGCGATACCACGAATGACATCCAATACAGAAGCAATGTTACTCACATCATGATCCAATGTGTTAATGACGTGGCTTGCACTTTCGATTTCACTTGCGAGGCTACGAATTGAGCTAACGGTTTGATCCAAAATAACATTGGTATTGGTAAGTTCATCATTCGCAGTCTGGCTTGCAACCGCAGCTTCGTTGGCGCTATCGCTGACATTTCTGCTGGTGACTTGCATCTCATGCACTGCCGCTGCTACCGCCTCGCTGTCTTTTTGCTGTGAAACGGTCGAGTTCGCGATGGTCGTGGTCAACGAGCTAAGATTTTCCATCTCATTACGCAAGGTATTCGAACTTTCAATTACTTGAGAAACTGTCGCTTGGATTTTAGACACAAACTGATTAAACGCGTTCGCTAAATTGCCAATTTCGTCTTGTGTTTTCACATCGATTCGCTGGCTTAAATCACCTTCACCAGAAGCAATTTCTGTCATCGCATTTTTGATATCGTTGATAGGCTTCACGACGGTTTGCAACAACAAAAACGCCATCGCAATAGCGGCCAGAATAACAATCACAATGCCCGCTTCAAGAATTACCTGAGCTCTTGTTGCGGCTGCTGAGATTTCATCTTTCAATAAGCTTTGTTTTTCTTCTATAGCATCTTTCACAACATTAAGTTGCGCTCTTACCTCGATAAACTGATTTTCAAAGGTGTGTTTGTGTTCGTTGTAGTAACCAAGCCATTGTGATTGAGGTAAACGCAACATCGCTTCATAACTCGCCAACCATTTTTCACCTAGGGAGACAAGCTTTCTCACTTCATTACCGTGTGAAGAAGACATCACGCCAGCTTGCGATAGCTCAATCATTTTCTCCATACGTGGCAGCGCCTTGTATGCGTTGTCTTTGTATTCACCGATGTGGTGGTCAATATCGGTTTGAGTATCAGAAAGAGCAACACCTTGGATTGCAGATGTAGCTTGGTAAAGATCGCGGTAAGCATCCTCAATCGTTAATAAGTTCGGCACTATCTGTTCGTTAAGTGTTTCACTCAACTCAGATTGTTTCCAACTTGTCATAACGTTTAATACAGAGCTCACAATAAACAATCCAATAATCAGTGACAGCGGAATCACTATCTTCTGCTTGATCGTTAAGTTCTGGAACATGAATAGACTCTCTTTAATTATGGTATACAAACTGCCAGAAATTATATCAAACAAATAGAGTATCCCATTAGGTAAAAGACTCTATTAAACATGATATCTGATGACTTTTTGACAAGCGTTCTAATTTCAACAATTAATTGATTTTGTGGAAAATTTAATAAGGAACGCTCATCACAACATGCGAATAAAAACGCACTACCTGCACGGAAAATGTGTAACAAAAGATGAATAAAAAGGAGGCTTTTTGAAGGGCTTGCCGACTCAATGAGTATTTGAGAATCAATACGATATACAGCTCTGGGATTGAACTTGTCGCGTAATACGAAAAAGCCCCAGCATTTCTGCTAGGGCTCAAATGTGGCGGTGAGTGAGAGATTCGAACTCTCGATTGCAAGCTGCCAAGATTAAAGCAATTAAAATCAATAAGTTAACTATACCGAACTTTGAGAGTTTGTACCAGTTTTTTGTACTATCATTTCATGACTAAAAAGAAATTCGTAAGCCAGCGCTGCTACGACCACGAATGCTTTAACGACTGGCTAATCTCTATGATTCATATACAAACCTAACAGCAGTAGCTCTTGGCCCTTTGTCAGTGGCTTCATAGTCAAATTCGACTTCTGGTTTTAGTTGTAAATTATTTGTATCATATTTATCTTCTAAAACATCTATCGTAAAAAGTACATCTCTCCCTTTTTCACGCCGTATAAAACCGAACCCTTTATGCTCAATATAGGCATTTATATATCCTTTATCTATTGGCATTATATTTCCCATATTTCTTGTTTAGTTGGAGAAGATGAGTAGTACTTTTTTAACTGTCTTCTTGCTTTCTTAGCTTCATACCTTTTAGTCCTAGACAATATACTTAGCTGGTAATAAATTTTATTCAATCGATTAACACGACCTAGATCTTTATGAGAGGTTTTAGGGACTTTCAAAGCAGCATTAACTGATTTTAATACTTGATTTGCAGTGGATTCAGAATATATCGGTAAAATAGCTCTTAATCTCTCACGATATTTTTTTGCTTGTCCGTGCTCTAACCTTTCTAATTTAGCAACCAATCCGGAGGTACGATTCCAGTGTTCATGATATTCTTGGGTAGTCTTGGAGACTTTTGCTTTTTGCTCGCAAACATAAACTAACTGTCTAACATAACGTCTTTCCTCTTTACGAACTTTAGGGGCTCTATGTTTAACCCAGACTCCTGTTACTTCAAGGTTTGCATTTCTGTTAGACCTATACTCTTTTTGAGTTTTAGAGCCTTTAAGTTTGAGACCATACTTAGTCAACATCCCTGCTACTAGTTTAATTACTTCTTCACATTTTTGTTTTGAGAGTTCTTCTTGAGATGAAATAGTAATATCATCTAATAACCTGGAGTATTGTAGCCCTTGTCCACGCAATTTCGAAACTAAATGATACTCGCTATTGAAAAATAAAAGATTTGCGATATAGCTGGAAGTACAACCGCCTTGAGGAACAGA
>NZ_WXWT01000071.1:0-18134 GCF_009904725.1 Vibrio sp. V43_P6S15P86 | reverse complement strand
GTTGTACGTATTTTGTGAAAAAACAGAGCCTTGTTGAACAATGGCTGCAAACACAAATAGCAGTGGGATAACGATAATAAACGTCAAGACGACACATGACAGCAGTGCGGCCATATTGGGGTGCTTGGGAATTTTTCGCTCAAACCATTCGTGTACCGGAAACATGAGCAAAGAAATGATAAAAGCCATCACAATGGAATTGATGTATGGCTCAACCAATAAGTAGCAAGCAAAAGCAGCGGCGAGCAAAGCGACCATTAGCACTCGGTGACTCGACGTTATTTTTACATTATTTGGCATGAGATTAGTCCAACTTACAGGTGACGTTTACGGTTTGCGCCTTCAAAGATGGCGTTGAACCTTTATTACTTTGCACTCTTAACTCTTTCAAGCTTATGACAATGCCGAATTAGAGCAGAGCAATATACCTTGTTATAATGACCACAAATCAGTCGGTTATCAATCAAGAGATGAAGTATGGGTTGTTGCAACGGTGATAAAAAGTGTCAAACCGAGAAAAAAGCCAAACGAATACCGTGGTTTGGCATTGTTATTGGTGTTTTAGCAGTATTGGTTATATTGAATTGGCAATAAAAAAGGACCGTGATGGTCCTTTTTTAAATTAGTTATCGCAGCTTTTAAGCGATTATTTTGCTTCTTCTGCAAGAGTTGCAAAACAGCGGTCAGCCGCTTCTAGCGTGGCATCGATTTCTTTTGAACCGTGAGCAAGGGAAGTGAAGCTCGCTTCGAACGCTGAAGGCGCTAGGTAGACACCGTGTTTGAGCATTAAGTGGAAGAAGCGCTTGAAGCGTTCCACATCGCACTTCGTTACGTCTTCGTAGCAAGTCACTTTTTCTTGGTCAGTGAAGAAGAAGCCGAACATGCCGCCCACTTGGTTCACAACCAGAGGAATACCGTGTTTCTCTGCTAGAGACTTAAAGCCATCTGCTAGTTGTTTGGTTTTTGAAGCTAGGCGTTTTTCGTTGCCTTCTTCTTTTAGAAGGTTCAAACATGCATAGCCTGCAGCCATTGCGACAGGGTTGCCAGAAAGCGTACCCGCTTGGTAAACCGGACCCGTTGGCGCAACGTATTGCATTACTTCTTTACGACCACCGAAAGCACCCACTGGCATACCACCACCGATCACTTTACCCAGTGTCGTTAGGTCTGGCTTGATGTTGTAGTGCGCTTGTGCGCCACCAAGTGCCACACGGAAGCCTGTCATAACTTCATCAAAAATTAGTAGCGCGCCTTCTTGATCACAGATTTCACGTAGACCTTCGTGGAAGCCTTCCACTGGTGGAATACAGTTCATGTTGCCTGCAACTGGCTCAACGATGATACAAGCGATTTCGCCTTTGTTAGCAGCGAATAGCTCGCGTACAGAATCTAGGTCGTTGAATGTTGCTGTTAGCGTGTGCTTAGCAAAATCTGCAGGAACGCCAGGAGAGCTTGGTTGACCAAGGGTCAGTGCACCAGAGCCCGCTTTGACTAGTAAGCTGTCTGCGTGACCATGGTAACAACCTTCAAACTTCATGATCTTGTCGCGACCAGTGAAGCCACGTGCAAGGCGAATCGCGCTCATAGTCGCTTCGGTACCAGAACTTACCATGCGGATTTGCTCCATTGATGGAACAAGTTCAGAAACTAACTCTGCCATCGCGATTTCAAGTTCTGTTGGCGCACCGAAGCTGAGGCCACGTTGTGCTGCGTCAATGACGGCTTCGCGGATAACCGCGTGGTTGTGGCCAAGAATCATTGGACCCCAAGAGCCAACGTAATCAATGTACGCTTTACCATCGGCATCAAAAATCAGTGGACCGTCTGCTCGTTCGATAAATAGCGGAGAGCCGCCAACGCCGTTGAATGCACGAACTGGTGAATTGACACCGCCAGGGATGGTTTGCTGAGCTTTTTGATACAGCTCTGATGATTTGGTCATGGGGTTATCCTCTTTTGATTGCTCGGACCAAGTGGAGCGCATTGTACCTAGCTATAATCAAGTTAGAAACGTTTTGCTTAATTTATGTGTTGTTTCGCAGTGTAATCTTATATATCCGCATCTGTTATAAAGAATCGGCGGTGAATACTTGAACGAGTTTGTCAGGTATTGGATAATCGTCTCAATTAGCACAAATTTGACGTCTTGCTTCAGGCTTGACGCATTACACGAGTGAGAGAGGTCTTCGTGAGCGAAGTAAACGTACCATTATCTTTTTCTGACGCAGCAGCATCTCGCGTTAAAGCATTGATTGCTGAAGAAGAAAACCCTGCATTGAAACTGCGCGTATACATTACTGGTGGCGGCTGTAGCGGCTTCCAATACGGCTTTACTTTTGATGAAAATGTAAACGAAGGCGATACGACAATCGTAAACAGTGGTGTAACACTGGTTGTAGACCCTATGAGTCTGCAATATCTCGTTGGCGGAATTGTTGACTACACAGAAGGGTTAGAAGGAGCGCGCTTCTTTGTAAACAACCCAAATGCAACAACAACATGTGGTTGTGGTGCATCGTTTAGTGTGTAATTAACACCAATCAGGCAGCCAGTGGCTGCCTGAACTTTACGTAGAAGGATGTCACGTAAAGTCGCTCTCGCAGAATATGCAGAGAAATAATAAAAAGGACTTTATATGTCTGGACTTTCTTTTGGACGCCGAATTGTCGAGCGCCCTTGGTTGGTATCTCTTATCCTCGTCTTACTTCTTGTTGCATGGCTAACCATCGGCCAACTCAAAGCACAAGATGATCATCCTAACTCTTCAACATCCACGAACACGACACCACTTGCAAAGGTGATGTTTGATACTTTTCTTGCCGAACCTACCAGTAAAACCATTGAATTGTATGGACGAACAGCGCCCAATCGTCAAGCGCGTCTTGGCGCCGAAGTTGCCGGTAAAATAGTCAGTCTTAACATAAAGAAAGGCCAAGCGGTCAAACAGGGACAAGTGATCGCAAACATCGATAAGCGCGACCTTGGCATTCAACTTAAACGGGCCCAAGCGATGCTGTTGGTTAAAGAAAAAGAGTTTAATGCAGCTAAATCGCTAAAAAGTCGCGGACTGCAAGGTGAGGTTGCGTTTGCGACAGCGCAAGCAGCGTTGGTAGATGCACGTGCGAATTTGAGTAACGTGCAAACGGCTTTAAGAAATACTGAGGTTAAAGCGCCATTTGATGGCATCGTAGATCACCACTTTGTTGAGTTAGGTGATTTTGTCGGGATTGGCGATCCTATTGCGACGGTCATTGATTTGGATACTTTAGTGATTGAAGCCGATGTCAGTGAACGGCATATACAATATCTTAAGGAAGGCCTAGAAGCCGACGTAAGAACCATTAACCAACAGCATCATCAAGGTCGTGTACGCTACATTGGACGTGTTTCTTCTGCTTCTACTAATACGTTTCCAATTGAAATCGAAATTGATAATCAAGACGCAAGAATTCCTGCTGGTATGAGCGCTGAAGTACAGCTGCCGTTGAGTGAAGTGTTGGCGGTAAAGATTACGGCTGCAATGCTAGCACTCGATGAAGAAGGTAATTTAGGTGTTAAAACACTGCGTAATGAGCATGTTGAGTTTGTTCCAATTCAACTCGTTAAGGCCGAGGATGATGGTGTGTGGCTCTCTGGGTTAGGAGAGCGTGTAGACATTATCGTGCTGGGACAAGGTTTTGTGCGAGATGGTGATCAAGTACTGGCCAATAAAGTTGATGACGTAGTTATTGAAGCGGCTAATGAGCAGTAAGGAGCACCTATGTACACTCTGATTGATGCTGCGTTATCTCGCGCTCGCACTATGCTGACATTGTTGGTGATGATATTAATTGCCGGTGTCATTACTTACGTCACAATCCCCAAGGAATCGAGCCCTGATATTACCATTCCGATCATTTATGTTTCTGTTGGACATCAAGGCATTTCTCCTGTCGATGCCGAGCGTTTATTGGTTCGACCAATAGAGCAAGAGCTGCGTTCAATTGAAGGCGTAAAAGAGATGACCTCTGTGGCATCAGAAGGTCATGCTTCGGTGACGCTGGAATTTAGTGTCGGAGTGGATCTTGATAAAGCGATGGCAGATGTGCGTGATGCGGTTGATCTTGCGAAGCCAAAGTTACCAGAGGACAGTGATGAGCCGACGGTAAACGAAGTCACGTTTGCATCTGAAGAGCCTGTGTTGACCGTTGTGCTCTATGGCACCGTACCAGAGCGAACCATTGTTCAGATTGCCAGAACGTTACGTGATCGTTTGGAAAGTTTCCGTCAGGTTCTTGAGGTTGAAATCGCAGGGGATCGCGAAGATATCGTGGAAATAGTTGTCGATCCGCTATTGATGGAAAGCTACGGTCTCGATCAAGCGGATATCTATAATTTAATTGCCTTGAATAACCGAGTTGTGGCAGCGGGGTTTGTCGATACTGGGTATGGACGCTTTTCGGTAAAAGTCCCATCAGTTTTTGATTCACTGAAAGATGTGCTTGAACTGCCAATCAAAGTGAATGGCAAAGAGGTGATCACTTTTGGCGATGTGGCGACAGTACGACGTGCATTTCGCGATCCTGAAAGTTTTGCTCGTTTAGATGGCGAATCTGCCATCGTTTTGGACGTAAAAAAACGGGCAGGGGAAAACATCATTGAAACGGTTGAGCTGGTCAAAGAAGTACTGGCTCAGGGACAGAAGCGTGCCGAGTGGCCCAACAATTTGCAAGTTAAATACACTTGGGATCAATCCGACGATGTCAAATTGATGCTCAGTGATCTACAAAACAATATCTTATCCGCAATTATCCTCGTAGTTATCGTCATTATTGCCATATTGGGGGTTAGGACCGCGCTTCTCGTAGGTATTTCTATTCCGGGATCGTTCTTGACTGGGTTGTTGGTGTTATCGGTATTTGGGCTTACGGTCAATATCGTCGTACTGTTTGCTTTAATTATGGCGGTGGGCATGTTGGTGGATGGTGCCATTGTGGTGACAGAGTTTGCGGATAGGCGCATGCAAGAGGGTACACCTCGTAAAGAAGCCTATCGAGATGCAGCAAAGCGGATGGCATGGCCAATTACCGCATCCACTGCAACCACATTGGCTGCGTTTGCTCCGTTACTTTTCTGGCCAGACATTACTGGTGAGTTCATGAAGTACTTACCACTTACTTTAATTGCTACTTTGGCCGCTTCGCTGATGATGGCTCTACTGTTCGTTCCTGTCATCGGTGGGATCATTGGCAAGCCTCAAGTAGTCAATCAGAAAGCTCAGCGAGAAATGGTTGAGCTGCATAACGGCAACTTTGAAAAAGCGACAGGCATTACCAAGCTTTATTACCAGACTCTGTCGGTAGCGATTCGTCATCCATGGAAAGTCTTACTCAGCGCGATACTGCTAGCGGCAGGTGTCGGCTTCACTTACAACAAAGCTGGCTTGGGTGCAGAGTTTTTCCCTGAAGTGGACCCTGCCTTTTTTACCGTTAAAGTTCGTTCTTATGGTGACCTGTCTATTCACGAAAAAGATGTTGTTATGTGCGAAATCGAGAAGGTGATGCTCGGTCATGACGAGTTTGAAAGTGTCTACACGCGCACGGGGTCGAGCGATAATGGGGACGAGATTGGCCAGATTCAAATAACTCCTGTGGATTGGCAGTATCGACGCAAAGTGAAAACCATTATTGAGGAACTAAAAGAGACCACAGATCGCTTTTATGGTGTTGAACTTGAATATAAATTCCCGGACGCAGGACCGCCTGTTGAGCATGATCTCGTGATTGAAGTGTCATCGCGAAACTTGAGTGTTAGTGCGTTAGATGAAGCGGCCAAACAAGTCCGACACTGGGCTGATGGTAATCCTGCACTGACCAATTTGAGTGATACCACTAATAAGGAAGGGATTGATTGGCAAATTGGTATCCAGCGAGATGACGCCTCTCGCTTTGCAGCGGATGCGACCTTAGTCGGGAATACTGTTCAGTTTGTTACAAACGGTTTGAAAATAGGCGATTATTTGCCCGATGATGCGGATGAAGAAGTCGATATATTGGTACGCTATCCACAAGATAAGCGCGATATTGGTCGATTTGACCAACTGAGAGTGAAAACGGCAGCTGGTCTGGTACCGATTACGAATTTTGCTCAAATCAAACCAGATCATAAGCAAGACACCATTCGTCGGGTCGACGGTCATCGAGTTATCAATATTAAAGCGGATATGGTGGAAGGTTACAATTTGGCTCTTGAGCTACCGAAGATTGCCGCTGGAATGGAACAGCTCGACTTACCGGAAGGCATTGAATATAAGATTCGGGGTCAAAATGAAGAGCAGGAAAACTCATCAGCATTCTTACAAAATGCTTTTATTGTCGCGCTTGGTGTGATGGCTCTGATTTTAATTACGCAGTTTAATAGCTTTTATCAAGCTTTCTTAATCCTCAGTGCTGTGTTGTTTTCTACCGTTGGGGTCTTTGCTGGATTGCTTATTTTCCAAAAGCCATTTGGCATCATCATGTCGGGAATAGGGGTGATTGCGCTTGCAGGTATTGTTGTGAATAACAACATCGTATTAATCGATACTTATAATCAGATGCGTAAACGTGGCTTAGAGAAATCTGAGGCGATCTTGCGTACAGGTGTGCAGCGTTTAAGACCCGTTTTACTCACGACGGTGACCACCATACTAGGCTTATTGCCAATGGTGCTAGAAATGAACATCGACTTAGTTAACCAAAAAGTGGAATTTGGCGCGCCAAGCACTCAATGGTGGTCTCAACTTGCGACGGCTGTCGCGGGTGGATTGGCGTTTGCGACTTTGCTAACACTGGTTCTGACACCATGCTTGCTCATGCTCGGGAGAGAGCATCACTCCGAAAAGTAAGCTTCATCGTGATGATATTGAAGAAACAAAAAGGGCAGCTGATCTGCCCTTTTCAATATATCAATTTACTTCATTGCTAACAGTTTGCTGTAGCGCTCAAGTTTGTCCATGCTAATTTTTGCGTTTGCCATGAAAGTTTGTCTTGCTTTGCCTGTTAGGGATTTAGACTGTGGCAAATTCACCGTACGCGGGTTTTTGTGGACACCATTCACAAGGAACTCATAGTGCAAGTGAGGGCCTGTTACACGACCTGTTCCGCCAAGCGTACCAATGGTTTGACCTTGCTTAACGCGTTGACCAGCTCGTACTGTACGTTTAGTTAAGTGCAGGTACTTGGTAATGTAAGTATTGCTATGTTTAATGAAAACGTAGTTACCATTAAATTTGTTGTAAGACGATTTTTGAACGACACCATCGCCAGCCGCCCAAATCGGGGTGCCCACAGGTGCAGCATAGTCCGTGCCTCTATGAGGACGAACGCGTCCCGTTACAGGGTGTAAGCGGCGTGGGTTGAAGTTAGACGAAACTCGACGGAAATCCAACGGCGCGCGCAAGAACGCTTTTTTCATTGCTCGTCCATTTTCGTCGTAATACTTGCCACTTTTCTGATCCAGTATTGCGGTGAAGGTATCGCCTTGGTTTTTAAAGATCGCAGCAATGATTTTTCCACGACCGATTACTTCACCTTCTACCACTTCCTCTTGGTAAAGCACTCGGAAGCTGTCGTTTTTACGAATATCTAAAGCAAAGTCGATGTCCCAACCAAATATGCCAGCCAGTTCCATGATTTGGTTACCATTTAATCCAGAAGATATTCCCGCATTCCAAAAGTTTGATTTGATGGTGGCTTCAGCGTAGTTGTACTGGAAGTCGACTTCTTTTTTATCGACTTCTGAGACGTATTTGCCGTCTTTTAACGTGATACGAAAAGTTTCGAATGCGCTTAATGTTCTTCTTAACTGTACTAAGTCGTTGTTTTCATCAAAACCGAATTGCAATCGATCGCCAGGTCGAAGTCGGGTTAATTGCTTTTCCACTTCTTTGTCTGATGAGACAAGCTCATGCAATAGGCGGGCAGAAAGCCCCACGCGACTAAACAAGATGGCGGCACTCTCACCATTTTTCACTTTGTACGTTTCCCAACGCAGTACAGCGGAGGACGCTGGAGACGAACTGTTTAGTGCACTGAGTTCTAGGGAAACTGGCACAGGATAATGTTGACCAACTTTTAATCGGCTCTGCTGCGGGTCTAGGTCTTGCGGATCAGGTAAAAAGAAGAGCGCGAAGATAATCAGCGCACTAAAAAAACCGATCAATACTTTGTGCAAGAGTGGAAGTCGGACAAAAATCGAATGCATGAGGTACTTGATTGCTAAATTAAACGGAAAAATTGACAACTACCTAGTCTAACGTGTTTCAAAATGCATCGCTATTCAAGTAATATGTTCAGCTATTATATTTTTGCCAAATCTGTGGGAGTGAACAAGAATGGCGAGCATTGAAGCTGCACTAGCCGAGATTAAGCGCGGTGTTGAAGAGCTGATTCCAGAAGAAGAGCTTATCGCAAAACTAAAAGAAGACCGTCCTCTACGTATTAAATTGGGTGCGGATCCTACGGCTCCAGATATTCACCTAGGTCATACGGTTATTTTCAATAAGCTTCGCTTGTTCCAAGAGCTAGGTCATGAGGTGACGTTCCTAATTGGTGACTTCACTGCAATGGTTGGTGACCCAACAGGTAAAAACACAACACGTCCACCGCTAAGCCGAGAAGACGTATTGCGTAATGCAGAAACTTACAAAGAGCAGGTATTCAAAATTCTAGACCCTGCAAAAACTAAGATTCAGTTCAACTCTGAGTGGTTATCTGAGCTTGGTGCAGAAGGTATGATTCGTCTTGCTGCAAACCAAACTGTTGCTCGTATGCTAGAGCGTGATGACTTTAAAAAGCGTTACGCGGGTGGTCAGCCAATTGCTATTCATGAGTTCATGTACCCACTTCTACAAGGTTGGGACTCAGTAGCAATGGAAACTGACGTTGAGCTTGGCGGTACTGACCAGAAGTTCAACCTGCTAATGGGTCGTGAACTGCAAAAGTCTCACGGTCAAAAACCACAGGTTGTACTGATGATGCCTCTTCTAGTGGGCCTTGATGGCGAGAAGAAGATGTCTAAGTCAGCAAACAACTACATCGGTATCAGCGAAGCGCCAAGCGAAATGTTTGGTAAAATCATGTCTATTTCTGATGACCTAATGTGGAGCTACTACGAGCTGCTATCTTTCCGTCCTCTGGAAGAGATTGCTCAATTCAAAGCTGATGTAGAAGCGGGCAAAAACCCTCGTGACATCAAAGTATTGCTAGCAAAAGAAATTATTGCTCGCTTCCACAGTGAAGCTGATGCAGATGCGGCAGAGCAAGAATTCGTAAACCGTTTTGCGAAGAATCAAATTCCTGATGAAATGCCAGAATTTGATTTTGATGCAGGTCGCCCAGTGAGCAATCTGTTGAAAGAAGCGGGCTTATGCCCATCATCGTCAGATGCGATGCGCATGGTTAAGCAGGGCGCTGTGAAGATGGATGGTGAAAAAATTGCGGACAGCAAATTTGCTCCAGAAGCGGGTACTTACGTGTTCCAAGTAGGCAAACGTAAATTTGCACGTATTACCATTCAGTAATCAATAACCGCTGCAAATGAAAGCGCCTGATGGGCGCTTTTTTGTATAAAAATTTAGCGAAAAAGACAAAGTAAAACTTCCAAACATGTTGAACTTTGCTACTATACTTGCGCAGCCAATAATGGTTGCGTTATCGGAGATTTACATGAACAATACCGACCATCCTCCCAGTCGTTGGGTGAGTAAGAGCAAGGGAGCGAAATAACCCGCTTCGGTATTGGCGATCTCCGCCTTACCTAAGTGGTGAGGCATCTTTTCTAATTTTCTTCTCGTTATTTCCTTCATACATTCTGAATAGACAGTGCATCCGCATTGGTTTTCTCTGTGCATCTTAATTGTTGTATGACTTTAAGTATGCAAGATTGACTTTGCGTGCCTTGTCGATGGTCGTTACCAATGCCAATCGGGAGATTCGCCATGACGGTAATGAACAACACTTTTATTGAAACAACACCAAACTTTTCTGAAGTAGAAATTGGTGCAGCTCGCAATGCATTTTTGCAGTATGAGCAAGAGCAACAAGTCTATTTGCTTACGATCATGCCGATTGATGAGGCGGTAGGTATTTTACAGCATTGCTCTGTCGGTTATGTGAATAGTCTTATTGCTCAACTTGAGCAAGCAGGCCATGACAAACGCGCACGTCATTATGCTCACCAATTGGGTTTGCATATGTCTGAAGTTGATACACCTGATGGTTATTTATCAACTAGTGTTTTGGGGCACGTGAAGCAGCGTATTGGGTGGATCATTGCACTGGCCCTTTTAGGGATTGTGTCGGGTTTGATCATTGCTCAGTATGAGGACACCCTTAGCCAGCTCGTTTTGCTTGCGGTGTACATGCCTGTGATCGCTGCGGCTGGTGGTAATACAGGAACACAAGCTGCAACTTTGGTGATTCGTGCTCTTGCAACTGGAGAGCTAAAAAAACGCCAATGGTTAGAAGTTTTGTGGAAAGAGAGCCGCGTTGCTCTATTTATTGCGTTAGCGATCGCTATCGTGATGATTGGACGCATTATGTTATTTAGTGCCGGTCAATCAACAGGGGGCTTTGAACTTACCGATATTGCATTGGCAATAGCGGTTGCGTTATTCATCCAAGTAACGATTTCTACAACATTAGGTGGGCTGCTACCAATTATTGCACGAGCTTGCAAGATGGACCCAGCGGTATTGGTGAGTCCAGTGCTTGCATCTATCGTCGATATTTCAGGGATGTGGATATACTTTAATGTGGTGAACTATTTCTTGGGTATCTCCTGACTAAAGTTCACAATATCACTATAAAAAAGCTGCTCAAAATGTGTAATAGGGGCGATGACAGGTTTGTTATCGTCCCTTTTTTCTGGGAAGTAGTCAGAAACAAACTGAACAAAAACGGTATTAGGTTGACCATTTTTATCCAAGCCATATCCGGCCATGTTGTAAGTTCCGTAGAGGGAGCCGCTTTTCGCGATCAGCTGTCCTTTAATTGGAAGTTTTCGCATACTTTGTCGGTACTTTAGTGTGCCGGATTCACCTGATTTCGGCATGATGGCAATCAATTTGAGTTCGTTTTCATGCTTCCAAATATAGCGCAGCATTTCAGCCATCTTGGTCGCGGAGATCCGGTTATTTCGCGAAAGTCCTGAGCCGTCTTCTAGGCGCGCATTACGAATATCAATACCAGTGTTGGCGAAAATGATCTGCTTGATCGCTTCTGTACCGTTAGTAAAACTGCCTGGCTGAACGAAAAATTTGGCACCAAGTGTTTTGGTTAATGTGTCGGCAATCAAGTTGTCAGAGTTTTTGAGCATATCTTCGAGAATGTCTGGTAAGGCTTTTGATTGATGCATTGCGATGAGTTTTCGCTGCTTTTCTGGCGCCGTACCGACCCTAATCTTTCCTGATACCCCAATGTTGAGCTCCTTGAGCAAAGCCGCCAGCCTTTGACTGGTGTAACGCTCAGGGTCTTGAACCGCAAATTTCAGTGGCAATGGTTTATCTCTTTCAACCAAGCACCCTGTTAGCTTGTAGTTGTTATCGGGATTTGCAACTAAACCTAAGTCACAATGACGACTTTTCTTAATGGTTTTAGAAACTGTTTCTACGGTACTTGTGACACGAATAGGTTGATGCTCTGGTACGTAGACCCGCGTTCCACCATCTTTTTGTGTATAGATAGAGGCTTGTACACAGTTGTTATTGAGTGTGATGGTCGATGCCGGAGCGCTGTAGCAAACTCCCAAGATATCCCACGGCCAGCCCACTGCACGGTTGTAACCAGTGAATGCGCTGTTATCGAGCCATAAGTCACCGTCAATACGTTTTAAGCCATTTTTCTTGGCTAGGGTAAGAAGTGATTTTAAATCGTTGGTTTGGAGCGTTGGATCGCCGACAAAGTAAATCACTGCGTCTGAGCTCGACGCTTCTAGCTTGGTTCGAAAGCGGAAGTTATCACCCAGCTCTAACTTTGCTGCTAATGCTGTGACGATTTTTAATGTACTGGCTGGTGGGAACAGTTGTTCGGTAGGATGAACACCGTCAAGTTCAGCATTCTCACTGAGTTTTTCCGCGACTAAACTGATGCGAGAGCCTTCCGGCAACACTTCTTGATGAGGGTACGCTTGTGAAAAAGCAGAAAGTAATGAAGAGAATATGAGCAAGGGCCAACGTAAACGCATAATTATACTTTCTAGGGTGAGTTATGTGATTGAGTATACGCAAGTCCTTTCAATATGCTAGGTAACTAAAGAAATGCTTTATACGTCATCAGGAATGAGACATGAGAGAAAGGCGCGCGGCTTAAAATGGAGTATAAAAAATGCCCGCTTGAAGCGGGCATTCGATATTCTAGTCAAAGACCGGAATTAGAAGTCGTAACGTAGACCTAGAGCTAGCTCGTCTTCAGCATCGATCTTGTTCGCAACTGTCTTACCGCTAGTTGAGCCGAACTTATCGCCAGCGTCAATTAGGTTGAAGTTGTAAGAAACGTAACCGCGGAAGTTAGGTTTGAAGTAGTAAGAAGCATCAACAGCGAAGTTGTTTGCAGAAGTTTCGTTGTCAGTTTCTGCATTGTTGTACGTTGTTGTGAATACTGTTTGACCTAGCGTGTAAGCACCCGCTAGTTCGTAACCAGTGTAATCAACTGTGCTACGGTTGTTTGAGTCTTTCATTTTCTCGCCGTCAGTGAATACACCAGCGAAGTAAAGATCAGACATTGTGTAAGATGCAGCTAGCATGTACTCGTTTGCATCGTATTGGTCTGCGTAACCAGCACCAAGCTCAAGACCAGTGTCTGCTACAGCGTAGATAGCTGATAGAGAGTAGCCGTCTTGTTTGTTGTCAGAGTATTCACCGTTTTGTTCTACACGGTCAGCGAAGCGGTAGCTTGCTTTAACACTTAGGTTTTCAAATTGACCTTTGTAAGCCATCATGTTGTCTGTACGGTCTGCTACAGCTAGTTTGTCTGCTGCAGAGTTACCGTGGTAAGCCATGATATCAGTGAAGTCAGTGATAACGCCTAGTGCACCTTCAGTTTTACCGTATGCGAACTCACCGTAAGCACCACCAAGACCAGCGTAAGCAAGACGAGTTTCTAGATCGCTCTTGTCGTCGCCGTCTACAGTACCGTTTTGAGCAGTTTCAAATTCACCTTCCCAGAAACCAACACCGTATAGGTTGTCATTGATCTCCTGTTTACCAAGGAAGTTTAGACGGATGCGAGATTTGTCTTGAGCGTCGCCATCTTTCATAGATAGACGTGCTTCAGCACGGCCGCCCATTTCTAGAGAAGTGCCGTCTTGGTTGTAAAGTTCAGCTGCGTTTACGCCAGTTGCCATAGCTGCTGCAGATACAGAAAGAGCAATTAGAGTCTTTTTCATCTTATTTGTCCTAGTTAGCTGTCCATAATCATTGTTGTATGGGGGAGAGGTAATCTCTCACAAGTTGTTGGTCTATAATCGGCCAATGAGCGGTATAATTCGCCCTTGTAAGCCTTTGATCTAACAACTCGCTGGACATGTTTTACTGCTAAAGTTTCCGTATGAGTTAGTAAAATGATATAAATCGTATCGATGAACACTGTTCGATTGTTCTGGTTTTTGATTTAACCTTTTGTTTTAAATAATATTTTGCGGATATAACATTCGTCTGACATTGATTAGTTTTTATCTTTTTTGATGTTTTTGGTGTAATGAACAGTGTTGTTTTTCAACAAATTGCGACAGTGATGCACTCTAGAATCGTTCTAAAAGTGACTTATATCATTATGCCGAAAATGCATAGTCTTACAGCCTTTCGAATTAAGATGATTTCGTCCGGGAGTTTGTTTACACTAAATGAAATACATCTTTAAGCGCACTACCCAGCCCTATGGCAGGGTGGGCTTTTTTTGTCCAAAGACCCATTTGGGCTTGAGGTTATAAAATGGAAAAAGTTCCAATGACACTACGTGGCGAGCAAAAGCTACGTGCAGAACTCGATCGTCTACTTAAACTACGTCCTCAAATTTCAGAGGCAATCGCTGAAGCTCGTGAGTTAGGTGATTTAAAAGAGAACGCAGAATATCACGCCGCTCGAGAAGAGCAGGGTATCTGTGAAGCACAAATCCGTGACATTGAATACAAACTGTCAGTTGCTCAAGTAATTGATGTAACGAAGATGGAGAACACGGGTAAAGTTATTTTTGGTTCAACCGTAACCTTGATTGACATCGACACCGAAGAAGAAAAAACATACCAAATTGTTGGTGATGACGAAGCAGACATTAAAGCTGGCCGTATTTCAGTAAGCTCACCAATTGCTCGTGGCTTGATCGGTAAGATGGAAGGCGATGAGGTTGCTATTCAAACTCCGGGTGGCGCGAAAGACTTCGAAATCGATCGAGTAGAATACATCTAAGTCGTTGAGAGTAATTTTGTTACTCCAATAAAACGCAAAAAGGTCGCCAATGGCGACCTTTTTTCTTCAGCAACGTAAGTAGAATTACTTACGAGGGATTTCGATTTTACGCTCTTCAGACTGGCGGTACAGCACAAGCACTTTACCAATAGTCTGAACTTTTTCTGCGCCCGTCTCACGTACGATAGCGTCGATGATTAGCTGTTTTGTTTCACGATCTTCTGAAGCAACTTTTACTTTGATCAGTTCGTGATGGTTAAGAGCGATTTCAATTTCTGCTAGCACGGCTTCTGTAAGTCCATTTGCGCCCATTAGCACGACAGGTTTTAAACTGTGAGCTAGGCCTTTAAGGTGCTGCTTTTGTTTGGTGCTTAGGTTCATTACGCGGCCAATTTTCTTTAAAATAAGGGTTGAAAAAAGCTATTTTAACGCCATCTATTGCTGAAGACTATAATTTATTGAGTAATAGGTAGCGCCTATTAAAACAATAGCTCCAATTTGCGCCTTGTTGGGATTAAAATGAGTAAACAAAAACATTCGGCTAGTTCTGGTCGTTGGTTGAAAGAACACTTTGATGATAAATACGCGAATGAGGCTCGTAAAAAAGGCTATCGCTCACGTGCTTATTTCAAGATCGATGAGATTCAAACGAAAGATAAATTGTTAAAGCCTGGGATGACAGTCGTCGATTTGGGTGCGGCACCGGGCGGGTGGTCTCAATATGCTGCTAAGATAGTAGGAGACAGTGGTCAGATCATTGCGTGTGATTTGCTTCCTATGGACCCGATTGCGGGTGTCAGCTTTTTACAAGGCGACTTTCGCGATGATGCTGTATTGGAAGCTTTGTTAGAAAGAATCCAACCTTCAATGGTAGACGTAGTAATGTCTGACATGGCACCTAATATTGCGGGAAATAACTCTGTTGACCAACCTCGTGCTATGTATTTAGTTGAATTGGCTTTAGATATGTGTCGACAAGTTCTAGCGCCTAATGGTAGCTTTGTCGTAAAGGTTTTCCAGGGGGAAGGCTTCGATCAGTATGTGAAAGAAGTCCGAGACATGTTTAAAGCCGTAAAAATTAGAAAACCAGACTCATCGCGAGCTCGCTCTCGAGAAGTCTTTGTTGTAGCCACTGGTTACAAAGGTTAACCATTTTGCTCTCTTGAGAGCGTGTTAACACTATAGCTACAGTGAATGAACTGTAGTACCCTACCTTTAATTACAATTAGTTATCGAGAGGCTTACACCTTGAGTGACATGGCAAAAAATTTAATTCTGTGGCTTGTTATCGCCGTCGTATTGATGTCGGTATTCCAGAGCTTTGGCCCTGGAGAAAGCAATGGCAGAACCGTGGATTACACCACGTTTGTACAGGAAGTTGGCCAAGGCCAGATTCAAGAAGCAACTTTTAAAGACGGTGAAATTAGCTTTGTTCGTCGTGGCGGCGGTGCCAAAATGGTCACTTACATGCCAGTGTATGACCAAAAGCTTCTAGATGACCTAATTAACCAAAACGTGAAAGTACAGGGCACGCCTCCAGAAGAGCAGAGCTTGCTTGGTACTATTTTCATTTCTTGGTTCCCAATGATCTTACTAATTGGTGTATGGATTTTCTTCATGCGTCAAATGCAAGGCGGCGGCGGTAAAGGCGCCATGTCTTTTGGTAAGAGCAAAGCTCGAATGATGAGCGAAGAACAAATCAAGACAACTTTTGCTGACGTTGCAGGTTGTGACGAAGCTAAAGAAGACGTGAAAGAGCTGGTGGACTACTTGCGTGATCCAAGCCGTTTCCAAAAACTGGGCGGTAAGATTCCTACTGGTGTGTTAATGGTTGGTCCTCCTGGTACTGGTAAAACGCTTCTAGCGAAAGCCATTGCTGGTGAAGCAAAAGTACCGTTTTTTACCATCTCGGGTTCAGATTTCGTAGAAATGTTTGTGGGTGTCGGTGCATCTCGTGTACGTGACATGTTCGAACAAGCTAAGAAAGCAGCGCCTTGTATTATCTTCATCGATGAAATCGATGCGGTAGGTCGTCAGCGTGGTGCTGGTGTCGGTGGTGGTCACGATGAACGTGAGCAAACACTAAACCAAATGCTAGTAGAGATGGATGGTTTCGAAGGTAACGAAGGTATCATCGTAATCGCTGCAACTAACCGTCCAGACGTTCTTGACCCAGCGTTGCTACGTCCTGGTCGTTTTGACCGCCAAGTAGTGGTTGGATTGCCAGATGTACGTGGTCGTGAGCAGATTCTAAAAGTACATATGCGTAAAGTCCCTCTAGCAGGTGACGTAGAGCCTTCTCTAATCGCTCGTGGTACACCAGGCTTCTCTGGTGCTGATTTAGCAAACCTAGTCAACGAAGCGGCGCTATTTGCTGCGCGTGGTAACAAGCGTAACGTTTCTATGGTTGAATTCGAATTAGCGAAAGACAAAATCATGATGGGTGCCGAGCGCCGTTCAATGGTGATGTCTGAAGAGACAAAAGAGTCAACGGCTTATCACGAAGCAGGTCACGCAATTGTTGGTCGTTTAGTACCTGAGCACGATCCAGTTTACAAAGTGTCGATCATTCCACGCGGTCGCGCGTTGGGTGTGACTATGTACCTACCGGAGCAAGACCGTGTCAGCATGTCTCGCCAGCATCTAGAGTCTATGATCTCTAGCTTGTACGGTGGTCGTCTAGCGGAAGAGCTTATCTACGGTGCTGATAAAGTCTCAACAGGCGCGTCAAACGATATTGAACGTGCAACTGATATTGCTCGTAAGATGGTTACTCAATGGGGTTTCTCTGAAAAGCTTGGTCCTCTACTGTATGCAGAAGATGAAGGTGAGGTGTTCCTTGGTCGTAGCGTGACTCAGACTAAGCATGTATCTGACGATACGGCGAAGCTGATTGATGATGAAGTTCGTCAGATCATTGACCGCAACTATGACCGTGCGAAGAAGATTCTTCAAGAAAACATGGATATCATGCATGCGATGAAAGATGCGCTGATGAAGTATGAAACCATTGATGCTCGTCAAATTGATGATTTAATGGAGCGCAAAGCTGAAATTCGTGAGCCTGCGGGTTGGAGTGATAACTCAACTGGCAAATCTGAAGACAGCGAGAAGCCTCAAGCAAAGCCAGAAGTTAAAGAAGAAGCAACGGACGCTGCGAAAGATGCAGAGAAGTCTAGCTCTTCAGAAGCGACTTCTAGCGAAGCGCCTGAAAAGAAAGACTCTGAATAAAGAGTGTTGATAATAATAAACCCCGAGTTATCTCGGGGTTTTTGTGTTTATGATGATGATTACAGCAAATAACAAATCTTTAGATCTTTCCCGTCCACATGTTATGGCCATTCTAAATGTGACTCCGGATTCCTTTTCGGATGGTGGTAAATACAACTCGATGGAACTCGCCCTTGCTCAAGTTGATAAAATGATAAAGGCTGGTGTAAGCATTGTTGATGTTGGTGGGGAGTCGACAAGGCCTGGCGCGCCAGATGTGTCTTTAGAAGAAGAACTTCGACGTGTTGTCCCAGTAATCAAGGCCATTCGTGAAAAGTACGATGTGTGGATTTCGGTCGATACCAGTAAAGCGGAAGTTATGCGTCAAGCTATTGATGCTGGTGCAGATTTGATCAATGACATTCGATCTTTGCAAGAACCTGGTGCTCTCGAAGTCGCAGCAGAAGCAAAGCTTCCAATTTGTCTGATGCATATGAAAGGT
>NZ_WXWT01000169.1:0-18802 GCF_009904725.1 Vibrio sp. V43_P6S15P86 | reverse complement strand
TGATAAACGTTATCATTAGCATGGTAAAGGATTAAACAATGAAAAAACTGCTAACTCTTTCAGCACTAACTTGCGCTACTCTAGCTCCAACAGTAATGGCTGCTGAAGAAGTGAACGTCTACTCTTACCGTCAACCTTTCCTAGTTGAACCTATGTTCAATGAGTTCACTAAAGAAACTGGTATCAAAGTAAACGTAAAATTTGCTAAAAAAGGCTTAGCAGAAAAGCTAGCTCAAGAAGGTGAGTACAGCCCTGCTGACGTTATTCTTACGACAGACATCAGCCGTCTAGCTGAACTGACAGACAAAGGTTTAGTTCAGAAAGTCGATAGCAAAATCATTGAAGAAAACGTACCGGCTCAATACCAAGATAAAGAGAATGAGTGGTTTGCTCTAACTCTACGTTCTCGTAGCGTTTATTCATCACGTGATCGCGTAGGTAAACTAGGCGCAGATTTCAACTACGCAGACTTAGCTAAGCCAGAGTTCAAAGGTAAAATTTGTACTCGTAGCGGTAAGCACCCGTACAACGTTTCTCTAGTTTCAGCAATGATTGCTCACAATGGCGAAGCAGAAACCAAAGAGTGGTTGGAAGGTGTGAAAGCAAACCTTGCTCGCAAACCACAAGGCAACGATCGTGCACAAGTTAAAGCGATCAAAGAAGGCCTATGTGATGTTTCTCTAGGTAACAGCTACTACCTAGGTAAAATGGTTAACGACAAAGAGCAAAAAGCTTGGGCTGATGCAGTTTACATCAACTTCCCTAACCAAGAGACTACAGGCACTCACGTGAATATCTCTGGTATGGCGATGGCGAAGTACTCTCCAAACAAAGACAATGCTGTGAAGCTAATGGAATTCCTAACGGGTGACAAAGCGCAGCAAATGTACGCAGAAGTTAACTATGAGTACCCAGTTAAAGAAGGCGTGAAGCGTTCTGAGCTTGTGGAATCTTGGGGTGACTTTAAAGCAGACAAGCTTTCTCTAGACGATATTGCAGCCAACCACGAAGCGGCAATTAAGCTATTAGACGAAGTGAAATTTGACCTTTAATTCCTTGTGGGGGTATAACAGTACCCCCATTTGATTAAAGGATATGAGATGTATTTGCAACAGCATTTGTATTTCATACAGCCTTGCAGTAATTAGGCGATGAAAGATAAACACTCTTTATGGAAAACCAGTAGTGGGGTAATAACTCTGCTACTGGTTTTGCCGATCTTAGCGATCTTCTACACCGCAATTGGTGAAACGGATGATTTGTTTGCTCATTTAATGGCAACGGTCATGCCGACTTATATTTTTAACACGGTTGCGCTAACTGTTGGCGTAATGGTGCTGTCCTTAATTCTTGGTATTCCAAGCGCTTGGATAATGGCCATGTGTAAACTGCCGACCGAAAAATGGTTGCAGTGGGCATTGGTGCTACCTCTTGCGATGCCAGGTTATATCATTGGTTATATTTTTACTGATTGGTTTGATTTTGCAGGACCGATTCAGATCTTTTTGCGTGATGTAACCGGATGGGGACCTGGCGAGTATTGGTTCCCTGATATTCGCACCTTGCCTGGCGCGACTTTTGTGTTGGCTTTAGTGCTGTACCCTTACGTGTATTTGCTGTGTCGAGCTGCATTTATGGAGCAAAATGTCTCTTTGTTGCAAAGCGCGCGTTTGCTCAAGTGCTCTCCATGGGAAAGCTTTTGGCGCATCTCGATGCCACTAGTGCGACCTTCTATCGCTGTGGGCTTGTCGCTGGTCGCAATGGAGACTATCGGTGACTTTGGTACTGTAAGTTACTTCGCTGTGAATACGTTAACCACAGCGGTCTACGATACTTGGTTGGGGTACTCTAATCTTAATGCAGCAGCCAAGATTTCAGCCATGATGCTTGTCATTGTAGTACTGCTCCTCAGTGCCGAACGCTACAGTCGTCGTAAACAAAAGCTTTTTCAAAGCCAATTTAACAGTCACGAAGATTTTCGTTATGAGTTGACGGGCTGGAAAAAGTGGACCGCGCTAGTTTGGTGTTGGGGCTTGGTTTCGGTCGCGTTTATTTTGCCATTACTACAGCTGATTGATTATGCGATAACTTACTTTGCGCAGAGTTGGACCCCCGAGTTTCGTGAATACGCATGGAATAGTTTGGTCGTGTCGGTTATTGCCGCCATTATTGGTGTTGCTGTCGCACTGATCGTTAACTTTACCCATCGCGTCAATGGCAAGCGCGAAAGCTTGGCATTTATGCGTCTTTCTTCGATGGGGTATGCAGTGCCAGGAACCGTATTAGCGATTGGTGTGATGGTCGCAGTACTGTTTATGGATCACCGCGTCAACGACCTTGCTAAAGCCATGGAGTGGGGAAGACCGGGACTTATTTTTTCTGGCTCCATGTTCGCCCTGGTTTTTGCCATGGTTGTGCGCTTTTCAGCGGTGGCGATTGGTAGTATCGAAAGTAACTTAAATAAAATTTCGCCTTCGTTAGATATGGCGTCTCGCACCATGGGTTGTAAGCCTAATGCCATGCTGTGGCGTGTGCACTTTCCGCTGGTTAAACGTGGTGCACTGATTGCGGCTCTATTAGTGTTTATCGAGTCGATGAAAGAGCTAAATGCGGCCCTATTACTTCGTCCGTTTAACTTTGAAACACTAGCCACATACGTTTATAACTTCGCCTCGGATGAGCATTTGGAATTGGCCGCTTTGCCTGCGGTTTTGTTGGTTCTTGTTGGGTTGATCCCGCTTGTTGTTGTTAACCGTTCACTGGAGCAAAATCACTGATGAGCTGCGCATTATCAATTAAAAACCTAACCTGCCAATATGATGATCAAACCGTACTGGAATCATTGTCTCTTGAGGTGGAACAAGGGCAAATTGTCTGTTTACTAGGTGCAAGTGGTTGCGGAAAAACAACACTATTAAAAGCCGTTGCAGGGCTATTGCCATTAACGTCAGGCGAAATGAGCTTAAATTGCGTCACGATTGATGATGGGGAGAACTGGTTGCCACCAGAACAGCGTAATATCGGGATGATTTTCCAAGATTATGCGCTTTTTCCTCACTTGACGGTGGAGCAAAATATTGCCTTTGGCTTAAAGCATTACTCGACAAAAGAGAAAAATGGTAAAGTCCAAGAGATGCTCGAGCTCGTGCATTTGCAAGGCTATGGCGATCGTTATCCTCATCAATTGTCTGGTGGACAGCAGCAGCGTGTTGCGATTGCTCGCTCATTAGCTTACAGCCCAGACTTATTGTTGCTAGATGAGCCGTTCTCTAATATTGATACGCAAGTTCGCCATGAGTTGATAAGTGAGATCCGTAAGATTTTTAAGGCGCAAGGCGTGACTGCCATTTTTGTTACGCATAGCCGTGAAGAGGCTTTTGCCTTCGCGGATAAAATGGCAGTGATGAACAATGGTGTTATCGAGCAGTATGGCACGGCATCTGAGCTTTACTATCAGCCTTCAAGTAAGTTTGTTGCGGATTTCTTAGGTGGTGGTAGCTACCTGGCCGCTAAACGAGTTTCGGATTCAGAATATGAAACCCACTTGGGTGTGGTTGAAGCCACAGCCCAACAAGAGATCCCAGTGCAGTCTGAATGCTCTTTGTTGCTAAGGCCACAACATGTGCAAATTCAATCCGATGAAGATAGTTCGGTAACCGTACTGGAACAGCATTTTATGGGTGATCACTGCCGTTATGTGATTAACGCGAATGGTGACCGTTTGTTAGCTACAGCATCGCAGGCATTAAATATTGGTGAGTCTGTTGCTGTGAAAATTGAAACGCAGGGCGTGCTGGCATTCGCATAACGTTACTGGGTACCTTTACTATTCTCTTATGCCTGCCTACACACAATAAAAAAGCCCGGCAGTGATGCCGGGCAAGTATTCTTCCCCTTAGCGACAGCTTTAATTACATGACAAGCGTAGCCGAAGTGCTCGAAGCGGGCACAAGATCAGTTATAAAGATAAGAAGTCTTTAAACTGTTGAAGAACACGTTCCGCAGTGTCCTTATCTTGCATTTCTGCAAAAATACGTAGTAATGGCTCAGTACCAGAGAAGCGCGCGATGATCCAACCGCCGTTCTTGAAGTAGACTTTTGCGCCATCTTCGTAGCTGACTTTTTCAATATCGAACTCAAACTCAGGCAGTTGTTTTTCAACATATATCTTGTTGAATAGGACTTCTTTTTGCGCTGGTTTGAATTTGCAATCACCTTCTGCCATGTACGCGTAGCCGTACTTGCCATAGATTTCATCCAGTAGCTCAGACAGCTTTTTGCCCGTTACCGAGATCATTTCAACCAGTAAGCTTGATGCGAACACACCATCTTTACCTTTGATGTGGCCACGAATGGTTAGGCCGCCAGAGCTTTCCCCACCAATCAGTGAGTCATCCGCTTCCATTTGAGAACTGATGTGCTTAAAGCCTACTGGTACCTCAAAGCATTTTTCACCGTGGTCTTCAGCAATTTTATCGAGAAGATGAGTCGTCGCGATGTTACGTACCACGGAACCTGTCCAACCTTTGTACTCCAATAAGTAATAATAAAGTAGAATCAAGACTTCATTCGGATGAATGAAGTTGCCTTTCTCATCGATGATACCAAGACGGTCTGCATCGCCGTCAGTCCCAATACCGATGTCGTAGCCTTCTTGCGCGACAAGGTGCATCAAGCGGTACAGGGTCGCAGCACTTGGAGAAGGCATTAAACCACCGAAGTCTGGGTTTTTTCCGTCGTTGATCACGTCTACTTCACAGCGACCGTTGATTAGGACGGTTTGTAGTGCGTTTTTCGCGACACCAAACATCGGGTCAATCAGCACACGAAGGTTGGCTTTTTTGATTGCTTCAATGTCGATAAAGTCGATGATTGAATCAACAAACTCGTTCATCGGGTTGATGATTTCAATCAACTTGTCTTCAACCGCTTGATCAAAATCGACACTTTTCACATCTTGTGCGGTAAGTGTGGAAATTTGAGTTTCAATTTTCTCGGTAATGATTTCATCTGCATCACGACCACCTTCAATGAAGACTTTGATGCCATTGTAATCGGCAGGGTTATGCGATGCGGTGATGCACGCCGAGTAAGCACAGCCCATCTCTTTTGCTTTGAACATCACGATTGGTGTTGGAACAAACTTATCGATAAAGCTAACTACAATGCCATTTGCCGCTAAAACTTCGGCAAACCAACGGCCCGCTTTATCAGACAGAAAACGTCGGTCATAGCCAATGATAAAGCCACGATCTGCCACTGATTCTCTGTTAGTGATGTTTGCTACTGCCTGAGCAACCAAACGAACATTATCTTTAGTGAATTCTTCACCGATGAATGCGCGCCAACCGCCTGTACCAAATTTGATCATGATTCGAACCTCAATAAGGGCGGCAATACACCGCGCCTTAAAATTTTGCTAGCGAACCCAATGCACAAGCTAAAGAGCAAAAGTGCATTGGGGCATTTTTAAGCGATTAACCTAGTGTTACGATCACTTCGTTCACGGAGCCTTCCGCTTGAACTGGTACTGATGCGCCAGTGATAGCTTCGCCGTTCAGAGTGATAGATTTCACGCCTTTGCTGACTGAATCAGGGTTAACAACTTTGATGTTGTAAGTCGCGCCTAGCCACTGACGAGTGACTTCAAATCCAGGCCAGTTAGTTGGAATACATGGATCGATAGTTAGACCATCAAAACCTGTGCGCACACCAAGGATAAAGTTGGTCACTGCGAAGTAAGCCCAGCCAGATGTACCTGTTAACCATGGGTGGTTTGCACGACCGTGGTCTTGGTGGTCACGACCCATAATGAACTGAACGTATGAGTATGGTTCTGCAATACGTTTTTCGATGATGTCGTTTTGGTTGTATGGGTTGAGTGCATCGTAGAACTTCATCGCACGGTCACCACGACCTAATTTCGCTTCAGCTACCCAAGCCCATGGGTTTGGATGCGAGAAGATTGCACCGTTTTCTTTTACGCCTTGGTAGACGCGAGTGACGAAGCCGATATCATCGTTTGGCGTAGCGAATGATGGCGAGTTTAGGTGAAGGCCGTATTCAGAGAATAGATTTTCGTCGACTGCGTCCATCGCTTTTTCGCCGCGCTCTTGAGACACCGCACCAGACAGCACCGCAAGTGTGTTTGACTCAAGGTGTACACGACCTTCTTTTTGCTGCGCAGTACCGATCTTGTCGCCGTTTTTCGTTAGGCCACGGATATACCAGCCGCCTTCTTCGTCCCAAAGGTGTGTTTCACACGCTTCGCGAACGTTTGCCGCCATCTCGGTGTATTTCTCAACGTCAGCGTCTTTGCCTAGGTATTTTGCAAGGTCGATAAACTCTTGTAGCGCCCAGAAGTGTAGGAACGACACCATTGAAGACTCGCCGCCACCTAGGTTTAGACAGTCGTTCCAGTCGGCACGTAGACCTTTACAGATGCCCGTTTGACCCACGTATTCAGCTGAGAAGTCTAGCGCAGCTTTCATGTGGTCATAAACGCTTGCATCGCCGCCATCTGCGTAAGGGATCACTTCGTCGAAGAAGCTGTGCTCACCCGTTTCCATCACGTACTTACAGATGGTTGGAACTAGCCATAGATGGTCATCAGAACACGTGTCTTCAATACCGTGGATCTTGTCTTCATCAGATGGAGTAGGAACAACTGTTGGGGATTTCGATGGTTTAACATCCGCTTTTTCTGGATCGAACCAGTCTGGATCGAATAGGTGTAGACCGTAACCCGCTTTCACTTGGCCGCGCAGTAGGTCAACGATACGTTTGCGCGTCATTGCTGGGTTAGCGTGAGGAACTGAGATTGCATCTTGCGCTGTATCGCGGTAACCAAGACCAGTACGACCACCCACCTCAATGAACGAAGCAAAACGAGACCACACCACACAAGTTTCTGCTTGGTACAGTGTCCAAGCATTGATCATGGTATCTAGACCTTCGTTTGGTGATTTCACTTGGAACTTGCCACAACGCTCATCCCAGTGTGCTTTGATACCCTCAAATGCATTGTCGACTTCTGCAAGGTCTTGGTACTTAGCACGTAGACGCTCACCGTTGCCTTTACCGATACCTAGAATGTAAGCAAAACGAACTTCTTCACCCGGTTGGATAGTGAATTGCTTGTGCAGAGAGCCACAGTGGTTGTAACACGTTTGCGCTGTGTTGAAACACTTACCTTGTTCTACCGCTAGCGGGTTTGCTTCGTCACGGTATAGGCCAAGGAAGCTGTCACGTTGACCGTCGTACGAATCTGGGTCAAACGTTGAAGCTAGGTAGTAGAAACCTTCGAAATCGTTCGTGTTGTAGTACAGGTCGTACTCAATCACGCCTTCGTTGTATGACGTACCAGCAGAGTACAGAGACATCTGATGGTTCTGGTTATCAGATTGAATGTGGCTGAATGAGAACTCAACAAATGAGAATGCGCTGATCGTACGTGGCTTATCTGAGGTATTTTTAATCACTACATCCCAGATTTCAGCGTCTTCGCCTTTTGGCACGAACAGTGTTTTTGTTGCGGTAATGCCGCTGTATTCACATTTGAACTTAGAGTAAGACAAGCCGTGACGAACTTCGTAGTTTGCTTCGTCTAGGCTTTTCGCAACAGGTTGCCAAGAGATTGACCAGTAATCACCAGTCGCATCATCACGTAGGTAAACGTAGTGTCCTGGGCGATCGAATGTCGCATTTGGACGGAACTTAGTAACACGGTTGTATTCTGGAGAGTTGTAGAACGAATAGCCACCTGCGTTATGCGAGATAACGGTACAGAATTTTTCTGTACCTAGGTAGTTGGTCCAAGGAGCAGGTACATCAGGGCGAGTAATGACGTATTCACGATTCTCGTTATCGAAATAGCCGTATTTCATTTGTGTCTTTCCTTTTTACAAAGCTGCGTCTGCAGCCAAAATTTAAAAACTCTTCAAGCGTGATGCTTCTACATCAGCTCTGTATTACTTCCACGGTTTACGGTAATTCACTCCCTGCAAATCAAGCAGCGGTAGGTGTCCTTTCAAACGTGATAAATAGTCGGTCCAGTCTCGGTGTTGTTTGTCTGTCCAACATGCTTCTGCCATTGCGGTTAAGCGCGGGAAGACCATGTAGTCCATACGAGACTGGTTGTTGATGATTTCGCACCACAATGCTGTTTGAATGCCCCAAATGCGTTTACGTATTGGATCGTCGGCTGGCACTTCAGCGAGTGGTTCATAGTTGTAAGCTTTTTCTAGCGGCAACGGGTTCGCCCAATCCACGCCCGGTTCTTCTGGTGCGTAATCTTGGGTCATATCTAGGTAGGTGGTTTGCGCTGGTTGTAGCACTACATCGAAACCTTGGCGCGCGCAGTTCAACGCCGCTTCTTCGCTTAACCACGAATAGATCACTGTGTCTTTGCTGACTTTGTCGCCATGCTGTGCTTCTTCCCAACCCAGCATGCGCTTGCCAAGTTTGCGCAGTTTGTCTTCGGCATGACGCAAGAAGTGCCCTTGTAACTCTTTGTAGTCGCTGTAACCCAGTTGTTCCATTAGTGCTTGGCATGCAGGGCTTTTTGACCATACGCCGTTAGGTACTTCATCCGCACCGATATGAACATAAGGGGCAGGGAACAACGCGGAGACTTCTTCCAACACTTTATCGATAAACTCGTAGCTCCCCGGCAGAGCTGGGTTAATGACGTTGTCGTTGTAATGCTGAATGCTGCGGTATTCGGTGGTGTCTTCTGCTTCTACCAATAGGTGTGGTAACGACTTGATGGCAGCTCGGCAGTGGCCTGGTACATCGATTTCAGGGATAACAGTGATGCCTCGTTTAGAAGCAAATGCAACCACGTCTTTGATGTCTTCTTGAGTGTAAAAACCGCCGTAACGCTCAGCAAGGTGCGTGTACTGTGGCTCATTGGTTTCATCCAACCCACGCCATGCGCCAATATCGGTTAGTTGAGGCAATGATTTGATCTCAATTCGCCAACCTTCATCATCGGTAAGGTGCCAATGGAATGTATTGAACTTGTAGTGAGCCAACTGGTTGATCAAACGTTTGACTTGCTCAACGGAGTGAAAATGGCGAGCACAATCTAGCATCATACCGCGGTAACGAAAACGTGGTCGGTCTTTGATTGAACAGCAAACCACTTCCATTGAGGCTGGTTGATCGCCAACTTTGATCAGTTGCAATAACGTTGCACAAGCATGGGTAAAACCAGACGAAGAGCCAGCTTCAATTTTGATCGACTCTTCTGCTACCTTCAGCTTGTAGGCGCCTTCATCCAAGGTTGGGTTGCCTTTGAAGATGATCTGACTGCCATTGTCTGATGTGAGCTCAAATTGATGAATGCGCTTAAGCTCTTCAAGTAACCACTCTTTAGCTGAATTGGCTAGGTTTGAATAAACTGCAAGGCCAGCGTGATGATTAAAGCTAAAGCAGTGATCGCTGACTTCTATATGGTTTGGTTTTGGCAATAAAGGCTGCGCATGCGTCAAGCTGGAAGGGATCTCACTACGTTCACGGTACGGTGAAGCCAATACGATCGGCGTGACATCGACTTGAGCTCGCTGAAGGTTGCCGTTGACTTCAAAGTTGACCAAGGCTTCATTGAATCCATCAGAATAGTAACGGAATGGGTTCGAACCAATACTGAACTCGCAGTAAAAATGATGGTTAGCTGCCAGCACCAACCCTTCTGGTTTGAGGGTGCAGTAGCTGCCAATTTGCTTGAGCTGACCATTCGAAATACTATCCGGCAGAATGTAGCGATCAAAAGCAAAAATCAGGCTCCAATTGTGGAGATCTTGATCGCTCAAGTTATGGAAAGTCAGTCCGAAACGGCAGTTTTGCTTTTGTTCTGATAGGACGACGAGATCAACACGATATTCCATATCTACTCCTACGCCGCACTGAGCGAGTAAAGGTTATGTTCAGGTTTACCTGCAAACATAATTGCGCCTTCAATCGCGTCAAACTGTGGCTCAACAACCCATTGCTGAACGGGTGGCGAAAGCCAACGTAAAATACGTTCAGCAATGCTGCCCATTAAACAAATACGCGTCGCGCCGCGCTTGTTTAATGCCACGAGAAACATTTCTATATCAGCTGCAGTTTGCTTCAGCATCTCAATTGCTAGTGCATCACCTTGTTCTGCATGTTGGAAAATCGCAGGAGAAAACTGGCCATAATCACGAGGAAGCGCTTGTTTAGACCAAGCCACCACGTTATCAACGTCATTTTCGAAATGCGCCATGACGTGTTGTGCCAGAGGCGTTTTCTCTCTGATGCCATCTTCTGCTAACAAAACTTGTTGAACTAGGCGAAGCCCCATCACTGCGCCGCCACCTTGATCCGAAATCGGGAATTCACGACCACCGACAACGTGCTGATCCAATCCTTTAAGGTAGATGCCACAAGAGCCCGTTCCTGCGATCATGATTGCGCCATCTTCGCCATTGTGTGCACCAACGCACGCGCCGTAAGCATCAGTATTAAGAGTCATACTGGCAAACGGATGAGGAAGAGACATAAAGGCTTGCCAAGATGCTTTGTGCTCAGCACCTGCAAGGGCTAAGCCGACATGCATCGATGCGAAATCTTGTTGTGTCAGACCGCCTTGCTCGGCAGCCGAAGTGATGGATTCAAGAATCGAAGCCATTGCAATTTCAGCACCTAGCATGATGTTGGCGCTGCCGCTTTTGGCCTCGCCAAGAAAATTACCTTGTGAATCTTTAATCCTGGCTCGACATGACGTGCCGCCACCATCGATACCAACAAAATACATCCCCATGATTATTGTTCCTTAATATTTTTAGAGGTTGCCAACTGAGAAATATGCTGAGCTTGACTCATTATCGCGAGTAAGTACCAAGCGCCATGCGGGATCCATTGTTCGCCCCAGCGCCAGTTTTGTAGCATGTCGTCTTTTTGTGCTGGTGGGTTAAATGCGATGTCTTCCTCGTCTTCAAAGCCGCCAGTGATTCCGTTACATACACCGCCTTTAGCGTTGAAGAAACCATATTGAGGAAGGTAATCAGGGTTGTTACGACCGTGGCCATCAAGCATGCACATGTCGTACGGGTTTAAGCCTACAATCCAGTTCAATGCATCTTGAGCAAACACGGAAAGTTGTTGCTGTATTTCTTGCGACGCTATATGCGGTTGAGCGAGATACGCCATGGTCGCGAGTGAGCCCAATCGAGCATTCTCGCCTTGCCACCAATAGCCGGATTCATTGTTGTGTGCGACAAAAAATGCATCGCGTTTTGACTCATTTACGCCTTTAACATACTGGCGAGGGTAACCGAATGGGTTGGTCACTTTATTCGATATTTTGATCTCAAACTCACACGCTCGGTTAACGATGCATTTTACTGATTCTGTCTGTACGGAGTCGTCTTCAATTGCTAGGTATTCGCATAGGGCAATACCTGGTAGACCTGCTTCGGCAGCGTGAAAGTATGGACGACTGCCGTCTTGGTTTGCTGACCAAAAGTGTTGAATCTGCTCGTCGCTCATTTGGCGGGCAACTAAGCGTTGTGCCCACAAACGGCTCTCTTCCAAGTAGCGAGTTTCTTTGGTGGCTTTAAACAGTTCTACACTAGCTAGTAGCGCACAGTATTCGTCGATAATGTTTTCTTCACCATCATTGAGGTACTGCGTATTGTGCTCTTTTAAGTGCCAGTAACCATTTTCAGCAGCGTTGCGGTATTTCTGTTGATCGTATTCGCCGTGAACACCTAAACGCGACGCCGCGGCCAGAGCAGCGATGGCGACACCGCCACCTTGTCGAAAGCCTGCTTGGTAGTCGTCAAATTTGTGACCAAGTTGCGTTTCGTAGGCACAGATTTCTCGTTGCGCAGTATCTTTGCTCCACTTATCAAAGACCGTCATGTAGAAGAAGCCTTTTTCGTTTTGCATACGAACAAGGAAGTCTGCACCGAACAGGGCTTCTTCAATAAGACGTGTGCGTGTGAAGGCTGCAATGTCTTCGCTTCCTTCAAGCAATGAAAGCCCTTTTAGGATGTTCCAAACCACCATTGGAGTTTGTTGAGGGTTCAAATAATTAGCGTATGAAAGATGACTTAAGTACTTACTAACGTCTCCAGATGCGTCGTACCAGCCACCGTGAACATCAACTGTTTGATTGGCGTTGAGCACTGGCACTTGTCGATCTTGTTGATCGAAAACCCCACCGCAACGTTGTGATTTGAAGTAGTGGATCACATCCGACAAAGTTTGATCCAACAGAATATGTTCGCCAATGGTGAAAGAGGAAGAGCGCGTATCTTCCACTTGCAGGAAATAGTCGCCTGAATCTGTGAAAGATGAAAAGTCGATAAGGTAGAAATAGCCCTGATGCCAGTTCGCCACTTTACCCTGTTCTTCAACCGCAAAAGTTGCCACGGTTTGCTCGGTAGTGGCACAAATCAATTGAGCAGTGTAGGAAGACAAGTGTGGTTGTTCGGTCTGGACAATGGCTTTCTTTGGGCCCAGATGTTCATAACCAATGTGGTTAGTCAGTAGCAGCATTCAATGTCTCCGGGAAACGATAAAAACAGGAATGGGTCAGGCTGAACCTGACCCTCGTTATGATTAATCTTCAAATAAGTAACAGCGGACAAAGTGGTTGTCGGACAGTTGAGTGACGCCCGGTAGTCGTTCGCGACATTTGTCGGTAGCGTGTACGCAGCGTCCTGCAAATGGGCAGCCGACTGAATCCGGTGTCCAAAGTGGGATTTCCCCTTTGTTGCCTTTCAGCTTCTCGTGGATAGACTTCGATGGATCAGGCACAGCAGATACCAACAGTTGCGTATATGGGTGTTGAGGATCGTGAATGATTTCTTCAGTATCGCCCCATTCCACCATGTGACCTACGTACATAACCGCGAGATCTTCAGCAATGTAACGCGCTGTTGCGATGTCGTGAGTGATGTACAGCAGAGACATTTGTTTTTCAAACTTCATCTCTTCCATCAAGTTAAGAACACCAGCACGAATTGACACGTCCAGCATTGATGTTGGCTCATCTGCCAATACCACTTCTGCACCTACAGCGATGTTACGAGCTAGGTTTACACGTTGACGCTGACCGCCAGATAGCTGGTGCGGGAACTTTTGCGCGGTTTCTTTTGGCGGAATCAGACCAACTTGTTCTAGTAGGTCATACACACGCTCTTCCAGTTCCTTTTTGTTGCCTGGTGCAATCTTTTTATGGATCAGCAACGGGCGCGCAATATGGTGAAAGATATTGTGTGTAGGGTTTAGTGAGCCAAATGGGTCCTGCCATACCATTTGTACGCCTTCACGATATGTCATCAAGTCATGTCGAGAGGTAATATCTTGGATATCACGACCTCTGTATTCGATCACACCCTCGGTAGGGGCGTACATTTTAGCTATCATTTTAGCGGTAGTAGATTTACCAGAGCCTGATTCACCTACTACTGACAAACCGCGGCTCTTGTACATCTTGAATGACACGTCGTTGATCGCGCGCATTTTTGACTGCTTGATTGAGTTACTATTTAAAGGGAAGTCCTTAACGACATGTTTACCCTCAATCAGCAGTTCGCCGAGTTGTTTGCTCATAATTCTCTCCAGTGTAATTTTGTTCTTAGCTAGCGTTATTTTTTGTTGTTAAACCTTAGCTTGAGCAATCGTGTCGCCGTATAAGTGGCAATTTGAAAAACGACCAGGTTCAATTTGACGCAGCTGAGTTGGTACTCGTGTACAAGCTTCGTGGACGCGGTCGCAGCGAGCTTGGAATCGGCAGCCTTGAGGAATCTCTAATAGGTTCAAAGGGTTGCCTGGAATACCAGTTAATTTGGTTTTAGGGCCAGTTAGTGGAGGGAAAGAGCTACCCAAACCTTTGGTGTAAGGGTGGTAAGGACTTTCCAGAATTTGCTTAGAAGGTGCGACTTCAATCAACTCACCGGAGTACATAATGCCGATTCGATCCGAGAACTCGACCATGAGTGACAAGTCGTGAGTGATGAAAAGGATCGAGAAGCCGAACTCTTCTTTCAGAGCATAGATTTTTTGTAAGATTTCACGCTGAACCACAACATCGAGTGCCGTCGTTGGCTCATCCATGATGATCATTTTTGGATTGAGAGCCAGAGCAATCGCAATGACTAAGCGCTGGCGCATACCACCAGAAAATTGGTGTGGGTAGTCATTCAAGCGGCTTGGATGAATATCAACGATTTCCAACAATCCTTCGGCGCGCTTTTTCGCTTGTTCACGTGTCATATTGGTGTGGCGCATGATGACATCGCAAAACTGCTCTTCCATCGTAAGCACCGGATTTAATGCGTTCATTGCACTTTGGAACACCATCGACATCTCGCTCCAGCGGAATGATTGCATACGTTCATCGCTGTACTTAATGATGTCTTCACCGTTGAAGATGACCTCACCACCAGTGATGAATGCTGGCGGCTTATGAAGACGCATAAGCGAGAAAGCAACTGTGGATTTACCACAGCCAGATTCACCTGCCAGGCCAAAGACTTCACCTGGCGCAATGTCAAAGCTAACGTTGTTACAGGCGCGGACATCGCCCGCATCTGTGATGTAATCTACGCATAGGTTACGGATAGAAATTAGTGGTGCAGTCATGATTATTTATCTCCGCTCCATAGTGCATTTTGTGGTGCCATTTCAGGCGCGCGCTCTTTCTTGTCTTGCTCTGCCAGTTTCTTCCAGCGTTTCATGCCTTTGTGAGAACGAAGCTGTGGGTTAGCAATTTCATCAACGGCAAAGTTAAGTAGAGCAAGACCAGTCACCAAAAGAGTTAAGGCGATACAAGGTGCTAATACTTCCCACCATGCGCCAATCAACATCGCTGATGAGGTTTGCACGTTGTAGAGCATGATGCCCCAACTGATGGTGTTGGCATCGCCCAGGCCCAAGAACGAGATTACAGCCTCAGTATTGATAGCGAGCATTACTGAGCCGATGAAGCTTGCACCGACAATCGGGATTAGGTTTGGTAAAATTTCAACGAAGATGATGCGGAATGAAGACTCGCCCAATACTTCAGCGGCTTTCACAAACTCTTTCTCGCGCAGAGCCATGGTTTGAGAACGGACAACACGTGCGCCCCACGCCCAAGAGGTACCAGCGATAATCAAGGCAATGGTGAGTGGACCTGCTTCGCCAATAAAGGCTGCCAGTACAAAGAGTAATGGGTATTGAGGGATTACCAGCATGATGTTCATCGCTGCACTCAATATGTCATCCACTTTGCCGCCGAAGTAACCTGCCGAGATACCAATGACCGTTGCTAGGAAACATACGATGATGCCAGCACCAAAGCCGACACCTAGCGATACGCGAGCACCGTAAGCCACTTGTGACCAAATATCACGACCCATACGTGAAGTTCCCAGAACGTGATCAGCCTTTTTCGACATAATCAGCGTACGACGATCATCTGCTAGATTTTTAGCTACCCAGCCATCAGGATTATTTTGCGCTTGTTTTACGACAAAGCTAGGGTATTCGTGTGGATTACCGGTTCGCTTGTCTGGCGCATGTTTCGTAAGTAAAGGAGCTGCGATCGCAACGAATACGAATACGGTAACAATACCAAGACCGATTCGAGCGAATGAGTTACCTAAAATAAGTTTGAATAGTTCTTTCATGATTATTTGCCTCCCGTACGTAGGCGAGGGTCTAGAATCATGTACAGCATGTCAGCCATTAAGTTGAAGCACAGCATGAACATCGTCATGATAATTAACTGACCTTGAAGTACTTGGTAGTCACGAGCGTGAATTGCGTTAAGTAGCACGGTGCCTAAACCTGGGTAGTTGAAAATCATCTCGATGATCAATTGGCCACCAATGGCCATACCCAAAGACATAGATAGCGCGGTTACACTTGGAAGTAGCGCGTTACGTGCGGCGTAATTGAAGACGACACGGTTCTCGCTCAGCCCTTTGCCTTTCGCCATCGTGATGTAGTCTTCGGCGAGAAGGTTGATCATGTTGTTACGCATATTGACGAGGAAGCCGCCGATCTGAACGATGGTTGCACAGAATAGCGGGAGTACTGCGTGGTAACCCACGTTTTTGATGAACTCCCAGCTTGACCAATCAGGGATAGTACCTGGCGTGTAAGCATAGCCAGATGGGAACCATTTTAGGCCAATCGCAAAGGTAAACAGCGCTAACATTGCGATAACCATCTGTGGGATAGCTTGAATGATCAATGTACCAGGCGTTACGAATGCATCGTACTTACTACCACGCTTCCATGCGGCAAAAATGCCGAGTACAGAAGCGATTGAGAAAGAAAGTACAACCGCAGTACCTGCTAGGAAGAGAGACCAGCCAAATGCACTACCTAGTAAAGAGTTAACTGAAAGAGGGTAGAACTGGATTGATGTACCTAGCTCCCAGCTTAGAATGTTTTTAATGTACGAAAAGTACTGAATGTAAATCGGCCCATCAACGAAACCGAGCAGTTCTTTCATTGCTGCGATTCGTTCTGGTGTCACCTGTACAGAAGCGTTAGCAAACATCATGGTAACTGGGTCACCAGGCATTGCTCGCGGAATAATAAAGTTTAACGTCGCTGCAACTAAGAGCGCGACAAGATAGAACGACAAACGTCTTAAAAAATAACCCATAACTCACACCTTACTCACCCAGATTTTTTCCCTGTTTCTGGTTTCAGGTCGCTCCTAGCGAAATTTAGAGCGAAAAATCCCCTGACGACGAGCGCCACATATTGGTTTCGTTAACAAGGGATTTTTATAGGCGGCACACGGGATGTATGCCGCTTGAAATGAACTTCTACTTATTTAACTGGTTTTAGGTCCAGTACGTGAAGTAGACGCTCTGGGATACCAGCCCAAATGTTTGGACGGCCCTTAGGATTTTCTTCGTTCCACCAACCAGTGAAGCGAGTTGTGTTGTATTGATACATGTACGCGCCAGATAGCACAGGAATGGTTACTTGGTCCTGAGCAATTATCTTCTGGATACCATGAGCGATTTCTAGCTGTTCTTGCTTATCAGCGGTTTTGTAGAAGCTGTTAAGAAGACCGTCTAACTTATCGTTCTTGTAGAAGTGCATTGCAAAGCGAGGCATACCGTCACCAGACTGTAGCTTCGAGTTGTAGCCGCTGTCCCAGTACAAGTGTGGATCCGCACCGTGGAAGTAGTTGGTGTAAGCAACGTCGTATGTACCTTCTAGCATTGCTTGGTTGTATACCGAGAAATCTGGAGTACGAGCACGTGCTTTAATGCCTACTTCTGCTAGTTGCTCAACAGCTAGTTGTACAGTGTTGTTAAAGTCAGTCCAACCGTTTGGCGATTGAATGAGAAGCTCGAAAGACTTGCCAGATGGTGTATCTACAAAGCCATCTTTGTTTACATCTTTGAAGCCTGCTTTAGCAAGAAGCTTTTTCGCACCTTCGGCGTTATATGTGTTGTAACCTTTGTACTTGTTGTGCGTCTCTTCGTCAGACCAAGCTTCGAATGCGTAGCCTAGACCTGAAGCGAAGTCATTTACTGTACCACCACCGTAGAATGCAATGTCGATAATCGTTTGACGGTCTAGCGCCATAGAGAACGCACGACGGAAGTCAACGTTAGTAAGTGCTTCGTTTTTCGCCGCGTCTGGGTTTTTGAAGTTCACTACAAACGCTTGAGTACCCGCTGGTGGGTACCAGTAGTGGTGATTCGGACTTGCTGCAGCGTAAGTGCGGTCGATGTCTGGTACGAATGAAGACGTCCAGTCCATTTCGCCGTTAACGATTTTGCCCAAGAATTGGTCGTTGTTCGCGATTTGTGGCACTCGTAGACAGTCTACATCTAGGTTATCAGCATCCCAGTAATTCGGATTCTCACACTGAATGTATAGTTGCGGTGTAAAAGTGTCGATTTCGGTAAATGGACCACTACCTACAGGATTTTCGTTTGTGAATGTTGCTGGATCTTTCACTTTGCTCCATACGTGCTTAGGTACAACTGGTACTTTCGCAATTTCGTAAGGAACGTTTGAGTTTGCTTCGCTTAGACGGAATTTAACTTTGTAGTCGTTAACTTTCTCTACGCCAGTAACCCAAGAGTTGATACCAGATTGGTCTAGCTCTGGCTTCTCTTTAACTAGGTTGAAAGAATAAACTACGTCATCAGCGGTAAACGCTTTGCCGTCAGACCATTTTACGCCCTTACGAATATCGAAGGTCACGCTCATTAGGTCATCAGCCATGGTAAAGTTTTCTGCTAGACGAAATACTGGCGTGTTACCGTGCATTTCGTTAAAAACAACGAGCGGCTCGTAAATAAAGTCGGTTGTTGTGTGCAGGTTAGTTGCACCCAAGAAAGGGTTAAAGTTACGAACGAAAGTTGTAAACTCTTTAGGGTGGATAGTCAGTTCACTGCGTTCAGCCGCAGTAGCTACCGATGCAAAACCTGTAGTAGCCGTTGCAATAATTGCTGTTGCTAGTGCTGTTTTTTTAATATTGGCAAGCATAGCTGTTCCTTACTATTTGCTTTCATTTCACTAAATGGAATTGAATGTCATCAATTGATAAACACTCTCCAAGACCTACCTCTTGTTTATGCATTACTCATTACAACATTGAGTTTCGCCAAGAGTGGCCTGTAGGCCTTAGGCAGGAGTAAGAAAACACCTTATCCAGAAAATAATCAAACTCGATTCTCGTTAAAAACGTTAAAATATCGTCACTCTCCGTTATAAACGTTATTTTGGCTAATTTTGACTAGAGATAGACCAAAAAATAAACGTTGATATGCGTCGCAGTTTATATCCTTATTAATAG
>NZ_WXWT01000152.1:17538-18958 GCF_009904725.1 Vibrio sp. V43_P6S15P86 | reverse complement strand
GGCTTTCGTCTGGATAAGGTTTTGGACGTTGTAAAAGCATCACTTGAACCAATAAAGTTATTCAATTTTACTATAGCTCAAAAATAGGATTATGAGATATTTTTATCATATTTTATTAGGTTAGTTGAATAACCACCAACTTGATAGGCACCTCTTGTTTAAAGAGTTTAGTGGGACGGAGAGGTGTACCGTCTGCTGAGTAGTGACGTTGAGTTTGAGCCTGGGCCTTTATTCTATTTAGACGTTATCGGAGCCGTTTCTCTGCAAAACAGCCTCTAGTGATGCGAATATTTGCGATAATCTAATCATATTTTGATTTGAATAGGTGTTGTATTCGAATCAAGCAGTCAAAGGTGCACTAAACAATGAGCGCTTCTTACCACGCTTTGGACATATGGCTGAGTGCTTTGCGCTGCTTTTATTGATTGTTGCAGGTGAAGGCTTCTTTAAGCCTGTTATCACCCTTGCGGAAAAAGGTATTGATGATGTGGTTGGCGACGTACTTGTTAACTACGCGTTTGGCGGCCTATCAATTTTCGTTTTGTGCTGGATATATTTTGACTTTGTAGGCAATAGTAAACCACTACAGCCCCATCCCGTGTTTCAGGACAAACCTTACCCTGTAGTTAATAACTCAGTATGCTATAAATTATCTAATCTTATCTTGAATGGAAGACGAGTTGTGAGCAAAAAACGGTTATCTGAAAAAGAACTGGTCAAGGGGATGACGCCCCACACTGCGCATAGTGATGAACTAGCTGAAGTAACATTGGATGAGTTGGGCCTTGAAATTTCTGAAAGTGATTACATGGCCGCGTTGAAGCGAGTTAAATCACTGCTTGATGTAGCCGAACCCGGCACTCCTGAAGGAGACGAGCTTGAAAGGCTCGCTGCATTGGTTGAAGAATACGAGGAAAAACACTTCCCCATTTAATAACTGCAACGCATTTTTGCCCCTTTCCTTGTTTCAGAGCTAATTTCTAGTTGCTCACTATGCTATAAATTATCTAATGTCATTTTTGAATCGAGAAGTAAGTTATGAGTAAAAAGCTGTTGTCAGAAAAAGACCTTTTAGAAGGATTAACAAGTCATACTGCGCACACCGATGAATTCGCGACTACAAGTGAAAAAGATTGGGGGGCTTATTCGGAAGGTGCGGATAAGGCGGATATCGACTTTCTAGTTGAACGACGTGATGTTTTTGACTCTTCCCGAATTGAATTTGAGGAAGATGAACAAGACCGAGAGCTAGTTAAGCAAAGAGAAAACTCCCCAGAAATTGACGTTGATATTGATGAGTTGTGAACCAGTATGTTTGTGTTTCGGAATTAATCACCAGAATCAAAAATGCCCCAAGTGTATCAACTTCTCATTTGTTTGAATTGCCACCCGACCGAACAATAACAAAAGTTAGATTTAG
>NZ_WXWT01000152.1:0-17493 GCF_009904725.1 Vibrio sp. V43_P6S15P86 | reverse complement strand
GAACTAGCTAAAAAGCAGAGTAAATATTTAATAGTAACTAAGAATAAGCCTAACTGTTCTTTGAGAGATCCAGAGCTATGGTAGATTGATAAAACGGAGCTGAGTAATCCTGAAAGATATGGTTGAATTGCTCACGGCTATCAAGCACAAAAGCAACTCGAACGTGGTCTAGGTTGTATGTCGTCAAAACAGAGCGTAACCAACCCGCCAACGAACTCTCCAAAAGCGCTCTACAGCCTACGAACCACACCCATGTTTGCTGATCACTTCGAATAACATCTAAGATTTCTGACTTGTATCGATAACCATCTCCCATTGAAGTTAGGTCGATGTACACAACATTAGCTCCCAGTCCATGGTTAATGCGATTGTACGTATCTTGAAGTTCTCTACCGCATTCACTATCAAATGTGTGAAACCTCATCACGCCCAACTCCCAATAGCCGTGTATTAAGCGTTCTGGTGTACCTACAGGCCAGCTATCAAAGGTGTATAAATTATCTTTACGCATCTACGAAACTTATTTTTATGAACGGATTAGAGAAGTGAAGCCCAATGGTTGGACACATAAGCCAATATCTTAAGTGATTGAACCAGCTCATGCAGCGTATCTCTGTCTGTCAAAGTAGACTTAATGAGGGGGAGGTCATTGAGTACCTAGTGTTTACGCTCCTCATTATAAAACACCATGTAGTGCCCGATTTCAAGCTCTGCTTCACGGGGGGTGCTGTAAGCTTTTAAGTAAATCTCCTCGTATTACAGACTTATCAATAGTCGCTCAATAAAAAGATTGTCAATACAGCGACCTTTTCCGTCCATGTTTATCCATATACCCTCATTGAGCAACTTCTGTGTGAACTCAGTGCTAGTAAACTCGCAACCCTGATCGGAGTTAAAGATATCGGGTGGTCCGTAGTATTGGAGCACCTCTTCGAGAGCCACGATACATAAAACTTGTACCCATGGTGTTCGATAACCGCGAGGACAACACCTTACAGTTATACTAGTCGATAATGACAACCAAGAACAGGAACCCTTTTGTTGGTAGTTCGTTCATTTACAATAAAGTTTGTCACTTTTTCCTCTGTCGGTTTAACTTGACAGAGGTGATATGAACTGCCTATAGCAAACACGCCTTTGCCCCAAAATCGTTCAGAGCTAATACTCTACACATTTAGGGGGCGTGCGTTTACCCTACTAAAAGTTATTCGATGGAGTTGATAATTGTTCATTCTCGTCATTAGGAGACATCTTGCAGTCTAACTTCCCTTCATGTGGTATAATTTATTGATTATCAGTTGAGTTAATATGAAAGAGATTTCACTATTGAAGGATGAAAGACGACTATGTGTCGCCTAATAAGCGTTATGAGCCTTAGTCGATCGTGAAGCCTGTCGTGAAATCCCTATGGGATTATGAATTTAGTTGCCTTTAGCAATAGTCTAAGCAGATTGTTGATTCTAAGAGGCAAAAAACATGCTTGAGCGTATAGAAAAAGTGTTGAGCCTAAATGATATCGCTTATGAGAGTGGTGAAACAAGGATGTACATTAAGTTTGGTGGTTTGTGTTCACAAGTCAAAATTCATTACGACTACGCAACCAACACATACAAAGTCAGTTGCGGAGAGCTACGCCAGCTAATATCGAGCATTGTGTTTTTCTGTATGGCATTCAACATGCTTAATCTGCCTGATCCGCAATTTTGGACTGGTTACGGCGCAGGCTTGATGTTCGCAATAGCGATCGGGAACTTGTTTTCAGTTATTTCAGCAAATATACAATTACTAGACTTACGTGCCCAACTCAGAGAAGAAGGCATATTCTTAAAACACGGCTCATAACAAAGCGTTTAAGACGGATTCCCAACGCTTGGCATTTTCGGTTTGATTCAGCTTTAGTGTTTACGGCACAATGGTTTAGGTTCGGTGGTCGCGTTGTTCACCACTTAACGCGGCGTTATAAGGCTTGGAGAAATATGGAACTAAATTGTCTAACTGATTCAGAGTTACTCTCGCTTAATCAAAGTTTTGATGATACCTATATTGAAATACTATTCCTTTTAGAGTCTGATCAGAAGGTCAAACTCTTTGTCAGTAATAAGCAAGGTAAAGCGATAACTGTTCGTTTTAAGGGAATGCAGCTATCTGCTAGAAAGACGACTTTAAGTGACATTCCAACATTAGGTGAAGTTGAAGGAGTCTCTTATTTACAAGGCTCCCTTTCGTTAGAAGGTGACTTCGGGCTAATTGAAGTTGATGGTCAGGATATTATCCTTGAGCCCGCCTTATAACAAATTGTTCAAGAGTGATTCGGCACGCGTGGCATTTTTACTATGCGTTGGTTTTAATGGTTAAGGTGGTATGCGGAGGCTTCGGTATTGCGTGCCTCACACCTTAACAAGGCGTTATGTTCTTTAGGCTAGGAAGGGCTATGGAAACAGTTAAATTACTAGATTTGGGGTTTTCTACTGCAGATGCAGAATATCCTGAAATCCATCAAGAAGATGGTGATTTACGAGCTGAGTTTAAAGATTGGCAAGAAAAAGCGGTAAAGTTGTATTTTGCCGATCCTGTAGCATTCAAGTGGCAGATGGTGTTTGATTTACTTGAAGGGGAGCGAGATGACTGCTGTTATGAAATATGCTCATCTTTTTGGCTTAAGCAACACGTCGAATCAGAAGTGATTAATCACAACGAAGGTTACAAGCACTTTCGTCTAAATTTTAATGAGTTAGGGCAACTCGATATAATCGCACTAAACATTGTAGTACGAACATAACAAAGCGTTTAAGACGGATTCCCAACGCTTGGCATTTTCGGTTTGATTCAGCTTTAGTATTTACGGCACAATGGTTTAGGTAGGGTGGTAGCGTTGCTCACCACTTAACGCGGCGTTAAATTGCAATCGAGGGTGGTGAATTATCAAATTAGAAACATATGATGTGTTTGGTGGTGAGTCGGCTTCTGGTAACCCTTGTGGTGTACTAGAGCTTGATAGTTGGCTTTCTGATGAAGAGTTACAGAAAATAACTTGTGAAGCAGGGCTTCCAGTTACCTCTTTTGTTATCAAACTTGATGGACAGTTTCACATTCGTTGGTATGCGTTGGATGGGGAAATTAATCTGTGTGGGCATGGTAGCTTAGGGGCTGGTGCTGCAATCATCTCTAAGTACAAACTCAATAGTGTACTTTTCAGCAGCAAATACGGAGACGTCTCAATTGCCAAAAAGAATGGTATGTATACTCTTGAGTTGCCTAGCTGGAAAGGTGAAACATGTGTAGTTCCACCAGAAATAGCGGATTTGGCTGTTGATGCTATTGACGTATTTTCAACTCGAGACTTAGTTATAGTCTTGCCCTCAATAGAATCTGTAAGAGATTTTGAGCCTGATGATATGCGCTTTAAACAGCTTGGTAAGTACCATGCTTTAATTGTGACTGCAGCGAATGTCGAAAATGGGTACGTATTAAGATATTTTGCGCCCAAAATTGGTATATCTGAAGATCTAGCGACAGGTTCTGCTCAATGCTCTTTAGCTCCATACTGGTTTGACAGGCTTGACTCAGATTTACTTCAGGTACAGCAACTTTCGTCGTCAGGTGGCCATTTTAGCGTAAGGCGTATCTCAGGTGACTCAATCGTGTTATCAGCAAATGCAAAGCTACGGAAAATAGCAATTTAACAAACTGTTCAAGAGGGATTCGCAACGCGTGGCATTTTTACTATGCGTTGAGTTTAGTGGTTAAGGGGGTATGCGGTGGCTTTGGTATTGCGTTGCTCACCCCTTAACAGGGCGTTATGGTGATATATGAAAATTGAAGATTTTGAAACTTGGTCTAGATATTATCAACTTCAGCTCGATGGAGTGAGTTTTGAGCCTAATGCAAGACGACGTGTTGCAATGGGACTGTTGCATTTGAGTTTAGAGCACCATCAATCAATATTAAATTTAGCTAAAAGTAACCTATTTGGTTCGTCTTTTTCGCTTCTTCGCTGCCAATTCGAGTCAATGTTGAGAGGGCTTTGGTTTCTTCGTTGTGCCTCCGATGCTCACATCGACAAGTTTATTGGAAATAAAAAGCTGGATTTAAAAGTTAATGACCTAATTGCTGATATCGAAACTACAGACGGTTACCAAGGCGGAGCACTGCAACGATACAAGGCTGGAAAGTGGAAAGCTATGAATGATTATACCCATGGTGGTTTTTTCCAAGTAGCCTCACGCACTCAAGGTGACGAAGTTACGGGTCGTAATCTTTCGGAGCACAATTTCTGGATACTTGCTGAATCTTGTCGACTTTCATTATTATCGGTACTCGAACTATGCAGTATTATCGAACAACCGAGACTATCGCGCACTCTATCCTCAAAGTATTTTGAGATTATCGAAAAATCACCATAACAAAGCGTTTAAGACGGATTCCCAACGCTTGGCATTTTTAGTTTGCTTCAGCTTTAGTGTATACGGCACAATACTTTAAGTACAGTGGTCGGCGTTGCTCACCACTTAACGCGGCGTTAGTACGGGATTGGTATCAAAGGTTAAAAATTTCGGTGTTTATCTGTTTCGTTTCCTAGCTTTTCACTGGATCAAATGTGCCTTTCACGTTCTTTCCGGTGGCACTATATGCGTAGCGCCCGCGTCGATTTCACCGTTTACGGTTTCTAACTTTTGGGCTATTTCGTTGGTGCGGATTCTTTTGTGTTGTTGGCTTTTTAGCCTTCAATTCTGTACTTTGGTGTGGTTGTCAAAGTTCGGTGACCGAATCCCTTGCTAATTTGAAACCAGTCAAAATAGGGAAGTTTGGCGTGTTTTTCTTCTAGCCCACTTGCGTCTTGAGATTGAGTTCCAGTTTGGCGGTTGTCCGTTTGGCTTCAGCGTTTTAAACCAACAGTTTCGTGCTATATTTCAATATCTTGGTGCAAACCAAAAAGTTTTAGAACAGCGTACTAACAAACAATTTAAGAGTGATTCGGCACGCGTGGCACTTTTGCTATGCGTTGGTTTTAGTGATTAAGGCGGTATGCGGCGGCATCGGCATAGCGTGCCTCACACCTTAATTGGGCGTTAGCTTACAGTCTGAAAAATCAAACTCATATAGCTGATGTTAGGTAGGCCACATCTTCAAAATGAGCAATCTGATTGGCAAATATTTTGGTTGTATCAGCGGTAGTAAGTAACATTTGTTAAGCGGCAATTTTTACCGTGTGTGGTCGTAAGCTCACTTGGTCTTGGTTTGTTGGTGGTAATGTCAGTACCGCCTCTATTTCATTCATGGCAAAGTTTTGCACTTGAAAGCAGCAAATCCAATACGAGCATTGGTGAGTGAAGTTCCGTGAGTCTCCACGCTCGGCGGCTTTGGCAAAGCTCAAGTTAATACTTAGATCATCATAAAGTTGTCGGCTATGTTTATAATCTCGACTTCTCGTTTAATGTCAAAATAAGTTGTTGTTTTAGTATAAAATGCTCGGAAAACAATAAGCTAACAAAGCGTTAAAGACGGATTCGCAACGCGTGGCATTTTTCGTTTGGTTTGGCTTTAGTGTGTACGGCACAATATTTTAGGTTGGTGGTCTGCGTTGCTCACCACTTAACGCGGCGTTAAGTGGCTCAACCAAGTCAGGAGGAATAAAATTGAGTAGGTATGATAAAGTTGATTTGGCTTATGCATTTCTTTCTGCAAAAGAAACAGAGGGTGAGTCATTTACAATCGACGAGTTAGCTAAGGTTACTGGTTGGAAAAAACAGACATGTGGGACATATCCATCTAAACGTTGGCACCAATATGTACAAAAGGATGGCTCACATTATTTGACTACTGGTATCAAGTTTTTAAGTAAAGAAGAATTTAGAGCAGTCCATAGTCAAAAATTACAGCAAGTCGCTGATCAATCAGCAAAAGGCATGTTGCTTCATAAAGCCAGAGAGTTTGCTTTGCTAGCTGTTTCTACATATAACAACCCTTATACAGAATTTAAAACCTACGGTTACATCGTAAATATTGTTATTGCATATACAGCATTATTCCATGCGATCTTTGAAAAGAAAGGCGTTAATTACTTCCATCATAAAGATGGAAAACCAGTCATTATTGATGGAGAAGAGAAAGCATGGGAGTTAATGGAGTGCTGCAATAAATATTGGAACGGAGAAGAGCGTCCTGAAAAATTCAATTTACAGTTCTTGATCGGACTTAGAAACAAAATTGAGCATAGAAGCCTTCCTGCAATAGATCTTGCAGTTGCTGGTGAATGCCAAGCAGCCTTGATCAACTTTGAAAATTTACTTGCAGAAGAGTTTGGTGATTCCCATGCCCTTAGTACAAACCTAGCTATTGCCATGCAACTAAGCCGTGTATCAGAACAGGCTCAAATTGATGCAATGAAGCAACTTCAAAAAGAAAACTACAAAGTTGTTCGTCATTACATGGAAACGTATCGTGCAGATTTAGAAGACAATATTGTTGAAAGTCAGCAGTATCGTATTCGTGCCATGTTGGTTCCAAAGCTCGGTAATCACGCCAAATCATCTGATATCGCTGTTGAGTTTATTAATGTAAGTAAGTTATCTGAAGAAGAATTACAAAATTACGAACAAGGGGTCGCATTCATCAAGGGCATCGAGAATCCTTACAAACTGAAACCCTCAAAAGTTATGGCTCTTGTTCGTGAAAAAATTCCATTTTTTAATATGCCATTACATACGAAATGCTGGAAATTCTTCGAGGCTCGCCCTAGAGATAATGCTCCAGCTTTTAAAGGCGAGTATGCTTCATTTATTGAGGGTTTTGATGGTTATTTATATACAAAGCAATGGGTTACATTCTTGGCAACAGAGCTCAAAAAGCCAGAAGTATTAGCTAAAGTGAAAAAAGCCACTTAACAAAGCATTTAAGAGGGATTCTCGGTTTTACTATAAGGCGCTGTTTTATAATTTCTTTTTTCTTTATGCCTCCTCCTGGGGGAACATTGAGGGGAGCTGCGGAAAATAACTCTTAATTGTGATTTAAATCACTATTTTTGCTTATTTTGTTTCGGCTCTTCACCGAATAGCCTCTCAGAGCATAATGTACTCAGGAGGAGCAGTTCAAGTTAGTGGAACTAATACACCTGAGAGCGGGAAATTTTAGTTACTTACACTAATTAGAGTTGGATTGGTGTAAGTTTGTGCACCCAGCGACTTTGTCGTATCTTAACTTAATTGTTAATTTGCACTTAAATCTGAACCACCATTTGCATTGAAAAGTATTCCATCTAAGTAAGTCTAATCTAGACTACATTTTCACGTTAGTTTCTATTTGTTTTTCTCCTTCGACTTCTTTTTTGATTCCTTAAAACGATAGCTCTCGTTACCCGTTTTAATGATGTGACAGTGATGAGTCAGCCTATCCAGCAATGCCGTTGTCATCTTTACATCACCAAACACTTTCGATCATTCTGTGAAGTTGAGATTGGTGGTTATGAAGATACTCGTGCGCTCGTAGAGTTTACTGAGTAAATGGAACAGCAATGCCCCACCCGCTTGGCTAAAAGGGACATACCCTAGTTCATCCAGTATGACTAAGTCGCAGCTCACTAGTCGATTAGCAAGGCGGCCCACATGACCAGCTTGCTTCTCCTGTTCCAGCGTATTGACGAGTTCTATGGTCGATAGAACCTGACCCGCATTTGGTGGTGTATGGCTTGTACGCCCAACGCCGTCGCTAAGTCCGTTTTCCCTGTGCCTGGATCACCAACAAGCACAATATTTTGGCTGTCTTTGATAAACTCACAGCGATGCAGACCTCGTACCAGATACTCATCGACTGTACTCTAGCTAAAGTCAAACCGTATAAATCGCGATAGACAGGGAACTTTGCCGCTTTCATTTGGTAAGCGATGCTGCGCACTTCGCGGTCTGCCACCTCTGCTTTTAGCAAGGTTTCAAGTATGGTTGAGCTTGCTGATAAGCAGGAGAGTTTTGAGAGGCAAGTTCAACGATACTGCTTACCATGCCGTAAAGTTTGAGTGCCTGCGTATTTCGGTGATTGCGAACGCTTGTTTCGGTTTATTCCGAACACCTGAACCAGCACTTTTTCTCTTTCCCTATTTTTACTCTAAGTGTTCGGATTGCGCCAGTTTTCTCATTGACTCACCTCCCAGTTCTATTCGATGACTATTGTGTACCAGCCGATCCATTAGAGCGTAAGCGACGGTGGCGTTGCCGATCATGTTGTACCACTCCTTTACGGGTAGTTGACTGATGACGATTGTGCTGCTGTTTTGGTAGCGGTCTTCAAGCACTTCTAACAAGTGACCTGCATGCTCTTGAGTCAGTTTTTCCATCCCCCAGTCGTCGAGGATCAGTAGAGCTTTCTTAGCCAACGATTGAAGTTGCTTTTGATAGCTACCATCCAGACGACCTGCGGTCAGATCATCAAGCAAGCGAGTTAATCGGTAGTATCTGACCGTTTGTTGTTGGTCGCAGGCGCTGGTTGCAAGTGCGCAGCCAAGATACGTTTTACCTGCTCCTGTTGGGCCTGTGATCAAGATGTTCTGGTGCTTGTGCAGATAGCCACCCGTTAGAAGTTCGCTCATCTGCTTGCGGTTGAGGTTTCGTCCCTCCTTTTAGATGAGTTGGCTCGGCTGAGCATCCACTCTCAGCTTGGCTTGTCGTTTTAAGCGTTGGATTTTGGTCTGATTGCGATTCAAGATTTCACTTTCCAGAAGTAGGCTTAACCTTTCCTCGAAGTACAGCTCTGCGTAGGTCGTCAGTTGCTCTTGTTGCTGCTCTAACGCTTTCGCCGCATGGCTCAAGCGGAGGGTTTTGAGTTGGTCGTTCAGTGCGTTCATATCCTTTCTCCTAGTGATAACAGTTCGGGCCACGAACATTGCTGTGAACAAGGTTCGGCGTATTCGCTTTATCTTTACTCAGTTGCCCCTCACGATTGTTCTTGAGTAGATTGTTGACGAAGGTGTAATTGGGTTTTGTCAGCATCAGTGCATCTTTACAAGCTTGCTCTAGGCGCGATTCGCCATGGGCTTTGCTCAAGTTGAGCAGCCCAAGGCAGGAACGATACGACTGCTCGGGATGAGGCTTAGAGTTCAGCATTTTATTGACGACTTCCCGTGTGGCGGGGCCGATATTGGCTCCCCAGTTGAGTAAACGTCCAGGCGACCACTTTTGATGTTGATGATTACTCGGCATGTGCTCAGGTTGAGTGCTGTTTCCGCGCTCCCTTTGGCTACGCGGGTGCTGGGCGACCAAGTTACCTTGATGGTAGATTTGCACCAGACGGTTGGAGGCTTCCAGTTCGACATAGTGGCCAACAAGTTGATGGGGAACCGAGTAGTAGTGGCGGCGATATTCGATGTGATAATCAGGCCCAACCTTGGCTCGCTTGGTTTCGGTATAGAGATATCGCTGCTTAGGAAGGGGCTTTAACGTGGGTTATCGAGTTTGTCGAACAGCGCTTTGCGGCTCGCCCCATAATGCTTCATCTCACGTTCGTTTAAGTCATTCATCAGCTCACGGATGGCAAGGTTCAGCTCTTTGAAGGTATAGAAGGTTTGATGGCGAAGTCGCATCATGATCCAACGTTCCACTAGGAGGACTGCATTTTCTGCTTTGGCTTTGTCTTTCGGTTTGTAGGGGCGAGCTGGCATCACGTCAGTTTGATAATGATTTGCCAGTTTTTGATAGCTTTCATTAAGCCTCGGTTCATAACGGTTAGCTTTGCTGACCGCGCTGCGTAGATTATCGGGAACCAAGAGCCGTGGTACACCACCGAAGTGTTCGAGCGCATTGGCATGCGCCTCTAACCAGTAAGACTTACCTTGACTCGGGAAGGCTTCAACATAGGTGTAATTGGACGCACCTAAGGTCGCCACGAACACTTCTGCTTCGCGCACTTCATCTGTATCAGGGTTGACCACTTGAAGCCGAGGCCCACAGTAATCGATGAACAGTTTATCACCTGCAACATGGAGCTTACGCATACTGCGCTTTTGAGTTTTGAACCAACGAGTGAAGTGCTCGCAGAACTGAGTGTAAGCGTAAGCTTGCTCTTGATATTGCTCATGGTACTCCTGCCACAATAACATCTTTGTCATGCCTTTACGCTTGAGTTCGACAGCGTACTGAGCGAAGTCTGGCATAACCTTGTCTCGACTGGCTTGCTTCGAATGATATAGGGCTTTGGTAAGGTCTGTATCACTGCAACCTTCTGGGAGAGGCCAGCCTATCTGACTTTGCTTAAAGCGAGCGACAAGCTCTGAGACTGTTGCAAGGCTGGCATTGAGACAACTAGCAATACTACGGTAGGACAACCCACACTCGTACTTAAGGCGTAATATCTCTTTGATTTTGTTCATTGGAGTTCTCTTTTTCGCCATTGTCGCTTCCTTACGTTCTTGTTTAAGAAGTAAAGAATAGCGAGCTATTGATTTAAAAGAGAAAAAGGAAGGATTTCGGGCATTCCGAACGCGGTTTTCGCTATTCCGAACGCTGATTTCGGAGTTTGCTTAAAAGTGTTCGGATAATCGCGGAATGTGCGTTCGGATTAAACCGAAATAGGTGTTCGGGTCATGCCGAAATGGCTGTTCGGAATGCTCCGAAATACGCAAGTGCCTTTAATGTGCTTAATAACGCTTCATTGTGCATGACGTTTACCTCTTAATTCGTCATATCGCGACGTATCACTGGTTGGCTCGGTAACCAGTCGTAGCCCTTGAGATATGGGGACTGGTACGACTGAGGTAGGATTGAGTAAGCGGCTTAAACAGTTTATGACGTGTTGTTTCGATGGTGTGCCTGCTTCCAGTGCCATGTTTATGGTTTGCTCTACGAGTTTTTCATCGTGATGAAGAACCAGTGACAAGACTTCGACCATTTACTTATCGCCGCCAAGACGCTGCAATAATATGGATTGCAGGTGCTTAAAGCTCTCAGGGAGCAAGTGAAACGGTGCGCCATTACGTATAGAGTCTGGTTTACGTTGTGCAACCAATAGGTAATGTCGCCAGTTATAAACAATGTATGGCGGATCATGTCTGGGGTTAAAAATTCTTTGGTGCTCTGCGATTGGCTGACCTTCTGCCACCAAGACAATGCTATCAGGGTAGGCGTGCAGACTGATTCGTCGGTTTGCGTAACTTGCGGGCACGGAGTATTTATTTCGGTCGAAGTTCACCAAACAGGTAGAAGAGACTCGCTTGCTTTGCTCGGTAAAGCTATCAAACGGTGCCGTGACTTTCATTAAGTGAGAGCGCTCACTCAGCCACATTTTCTCTATGGTCATATCACGATATTGAGGGCGTTTGTGCGACTGCCAGTCGAGCAAACACTGAACTTCTAGCCACTCATTAAGCTCTTCTAAGGTTTTCACCCTAGGATCGCGTTGCCAGATGATAGAGCGTGTATCGCGCACGTTTTTCTCGATTTGTCCTTTTTCCCAACCTGCTTGCTGGGTTGCAGAAGTCGGCTTCAAACAGGTAGTGACTGACCATGGTTAAAAAACGATGATTAACCACTCGTTCTTTTGCTTTTTTCACCGCATCAACCGCGGTTTTCATATTATCGTAGATACCCCGCTAGGGAACGCCTTGTAGTTTGGTTTTATGGCCATTGATATAGGCCCAATTTTCGCCCCAATCAAACTCAAAGGCTTCACCTTGGGCAAACTCTAGCGGCATATACGTTTGTTTAGAGGCATCGAGTTTTTGTTCTTCTCGCCATTTGCGTGCGAATGATGCGACCCTGTCATACGAGCCGCTATAGCCTAGTGGAACGAGGTCTTGAAAAAGGTTTTTGACCGTTTTTCGCTGCCTTCTCGGTCGCTTCATTTCTCGTTTTAGCCAAGAAGTCAGTAATTCTTCAAACTCATTGAGTTTACTCAATGAATACCGCTTTGGATAAACAGGTTCGATGGTTTGATCTTTCAAATAACGCTTAACGGTATTTCGGGATAATCCTGTACCTCTAGCAATTTCTCTTTGCGATATTCCATCGCGGAAATGCCAGCGACGAATAACACTTAATAATGACACGTCAATCACTCTACATTCTCCTGCTAAGACTCAGAAGGAATTAGGTTAGATGATGTGGATCAGTTTTCGGTGCAAATCAGGGAGTGAAGTGGATCAGTTTTGGATGCAGTTTAACACTAGGCATTATGAACAGATCATTAAAGTTATCGAGAACTCTTTTGATATAGTTTGATGAGAGTTAAGAACAATTATTCAGAAGAGATTAGCTTTTTTGGCCTTATATCTGGCCTAGGAATGAATACAAAAAAGGTTGACATCAGAGCCAACCTTTTGCTTTATGTTTTTACTTATTCATAGTCGGAAGCGTAAGTGTCTTCGTAAGAGTGTGAGTAAAACTCAAACAGGTTGCCAAACGGGTCTTCTAGGTAAACCATTTGTGCTTGCTTTAACTCGTCTTCTGGATGGTAACGCATGATGTCCATACGAACTTTACCGCCATACTCTTCAACACGTTTGATTGCCGTATCAAACTGTTCTTTTGGTAACTGTAAGCAGAAGTGGAAGATACCTAGGCGAGAGAAGTCTATTTCATGACGTTCTTGACGATCTTTCATCTCAAACAGTTCAACACCGATACCATCTGTTGTTACTAGGTGTGCAATGTTGAAGCCTTTGAAGCCCTCACCAAAAACAGCAATACACATGCGGCCAATCGCAGACTCTCGTTCTTCAATCACTTTAGTGTTGTTCATCACAATGCGAAGACCTAGCGCTTTAGTATAGAACTCAACCGCTTTGTCCATATCACCAACCATGATACCTACGTGATTCATTTTCATAATTTGCTACCAATACCTTTAATTTTTCAGCTTTGTTTCGACAGAAGGGAGTATATGGGCATGGCTAAATCAAATAAAATTATCATTGTTTATTTAAATGATAATATTTGGTTATTAGAGAAGGTTGTGAAAGCTAAGATAGTCTTCAGATCGAAGCATTTTGTGCATTGTCTTTGATTGGCTGATAGCTCTAGAGCCTGGTTACATTTACGCCCTCTGAGTTGATGAATTTCGGATAATTAGTGCACACTTCAAGAGCACCAATTATCTAGTGAAATCGCTGCTTGATGGGGTGATAAGCCGATAAGTCGTTCCAAATTTGTTGTTTCTCGGGTTTCATGAAACGGTTTCATGGGTATGTGCTTTTTTGTCATTGGACTCACTTTTTACTAACTTACTCGATTTAGACCCTTATTCGTTGTGATATCCCTCACTTTAAGCATGGTGTTAATACTGAATACTTTTACGATATGAAAGCGTTTTCAAAAAAGTAGAAACTCGCAGTGTGCATTTAGTGGAGAGGTCTCTTTTGGTGACAATAAAAGATGTATCCGAATATTCGGGAGTTTCTCAAGCGACCGTTTCAAGAGTGATTAACGGTACGTGCCGCGTTAGCCAGCACAAAAAGCTTAAAGTTGAGAAAGCGATTAAAGATCTGAACTACCGACCTAACTCTATTGCGCAGGCATTGGCTTCGAGTCGTACTGGCAGTATCGGCATTATCGTTCCTGAGTTGGGTGGCCCATTTTACTCGTGCATTCTGCACAGTATTGAAGAGCGCTTACGTCGCATGGGCTATCACGTGATAGTGACGGCAGGTTCGAATACCGAACAGAGTCAACGCGAGTCGGTTGAGTTTCTGCTTGGTCGCCGTGTTGATGCGATGATTCTGCACACACAAAGTCTTTCTGATGATTATCTGATCGACCTCGATAATAAAGGGATACCGGTAGTGTTGGTTAACCGATACATCCCTGAAATGGCTCATAGCTGTATCGAGATCGATAACGAATTTGGTGGCCGAATGGCAACCGAATACTTGTTGCGAATGGGGCATCGCAACATTGCATGTATTACCGGACCTCTGGACAGATCTGACGCACGGGGGCGTCTACAAGGTTACCGCAAGGCTCTTGAAGAAGCGGAAATCGTGTATGACGAAGCGTTGGTGTCCGAGGCCGGTTTTACAGAAGAATCTGGCATCAGTGCAATGAGAAAATTGCTTAAACGTGAAAGCGGTTTCACCGCAGTTTTTGCTTGTAATGATCACATGGCGTTTGGTGCTTATGAAGTCTTGAAGGCAGAGGGCATGCAAGTGCCAGAGCAAATCTCGCTTGTCGGGTTTGATGACATCTTGTTTGCTCGCTATCTCACGCCAGCCCTTACCACGGTTAACTTCCCTATAGAACAGATGAGCGCAGAGGCGGTACAACTTGTCATCCAAGCGCTGAACAAGAACAAACGTGATGTGAACTTCAAACTCACTCCTACCCTGGTGCCAAGAAGTTCGGTCAAGGAACTCAATTCTCTCTAGAACAATAATTAAGGACAACAACATGAAACTCAAAACTTTGACGCTTGCCATGACGGCTGCACTCGGTGTTGCTGCAACGGTAAACGCTGCCGATGAAACTAAAATCCGCTTCGATGGTTTTCCTGACTTCGATAGCAGCTTGAAAGTGCTGTTGCCAGATTTCGAGAAAGAGACAGGCATTAAGGTTGATTACCTAATGAACAACCACGGTGACCACCATACGAAGCTGACAACCAACTTGGCGACGGGCTCTGGTGCAGGTGATGTGATTGTTGTTGATGTAGAAAAGATTGGTCCATTTGTGGCGTCGGGCGGCTTGGTAAATCTGTCTGAAAATTATGGCGCTGATAAATACGCAGAGAGTTTTGCTCCTTACGCATGGGCGCAAGGTAAAGGTGCTGACGGTGATGTGTACGGGATGCCTGTCGATCTAGGTCCAGGTGTCATGTACTACCGCACAGACATTTTTGAAAAAGCGGGCATTGATGTTAACGAAGCGATCAAGGATTGGGATTCTTACATTGCAGCAGGTGAAAAACTTAAACAGCAAAATGTTCAACTAATCGCTTCAGCAGCGGATGTGGCACAAGCGATCATCTTCACTACAGTCCCTGAAGGTGAAGGCCTGTACTTCGACAAAGACGGCAACCCAGTTGTGACTTCTGAGCGCTTTGTGCACGCGTTCGAAGTGGCAAAAGAGATCCGTGACAAAGGCTTGGACGGTCGCATTCTCGCGTGGTCAAACGAATGGTACGAAGGCTTCCGTAACGGCACATTTGCCACTCAGCTTTCTGGTGCTTGGCTACTTGGTCACCTAAACAACTGGATTGCGCCAGAAACAGCAGGCAGCTGGGGCGTGTCTAATCTTCCTGATGGTATTTACGGAAGCTGGGGTGGCTCATTCCTATCGATTCCAACCCAATCTAAACACCAAGATGAAGCGTGGAAGCTGATCGAATACATGACAACCAAGCGTGATATTCAGCTTAAACACTTCGAAACCATTGCAGCATTCCCTGCTAACACCACGACTTACGACGACCCAATGTTCGAAGAGAAAATCGAATTCCTAGGTGGTCAGCAAGCGCGCCTATTGTTTGCTGAAGTGGCGCAGAACATCAAGCCAGTGGCACCAGCGAAAGGCGATCACGTTGCTCGTTCAATCATCTTAGAAAACGCACTGATGGAAGTGCTGGATGAAGGTAAAGATATTAAGACAGCGCTTAAAGAAGCTGAGCGCATGATTAAACGTCGTACGCGTAATCTGTAATTTTTGCCAATACTTAAGGCAAGGAGGGGGCATGTCCCCCTTCTAGGTAAGAGGTCGTTACTATGAATCAGGCAGCGAGCAAGGTTATGGAAACATCACAGCGTGAGAGCATTTTTTCTCGTCTAAATTTGAAAGCGCTTACACCGTATGGATTCCTATTGCCGTTTTTGATTATCTTTTCAGTATTCGGAATTTTTCCGTTGCTGTTTTCTATTTTTCTTTCTTTTCATGAGTGGAACCCAGTCGAGGGTTTGGGGGCAATGGACTATGTGGGGTTCGAAAACTACCACATTGCACTGACAGACCCGTGGTTGTGGCGCTCACTGAAAAACACGCTTTGGCTAGCCATCACATCAGGTGTGGCTCAGCACTTAGTTGCTTTGCCTGTGGCGTATATCTTAGTGTCGCTGGGTGACCGTTTTCGCCATTGGTTAACATCGGCTTACTTTCTGCCGTTTATTACCTCGACAGTGGCAGCGTCGCTGATCTTCTTCAACATGTACTCACCAAACTCAGGGATCATCAACCAAAGCTTGATGGCGCTGGCAGACAGCACGTTGTTTGGCTGGGCATTCTCTTGGGTGAACGATTTCCAACCTATCCGTTGGCTAGATGATGCGACTATGGTGAAACCATCCATCGCGATCATGGTGTTTTGGAAATACACCGGTTTCAACATTGTGCTCTACACCACGGGTTTAATGACTATCCCTAAAGATATTTTGGAAGCGGCACGTATGGACGGTGCAAATGCATGGCGTCGATTCTGGAGCATTTCACTACCAATGATTCGTCCATTCATCTTCTTTGCGGTCACTATGACCATCATCGGTAACTTGCAGTTGTTCGAAGAACCTTTCGTCCTAACGCGCGGTACTGGTGGTACGGGTCAGTCTGGCTTAACCATCTCTATGTACCTCTACAAAGTGGGTTGGGAATGGTTAGAAATGGGTACAGCGTCAGCAATTTCATGGCTGCTCTTTACCTTGATTGTAGGCTGTACAGCGGTTCAATTCTTCTTCTTCGGTAAGAAAGGTCTAGGGGAGCAATAAGATGAGTACTAACACTTTACCTGCGGAGCAGCGTTGGCGTCCTAGCGATCGCAGCATCGAGATCTTCACCAAAGTATTGATGGTGATGCTCGGCTCCGTACTGATTGTTTCTGCCATCATGACGGTATTCCCGTTCATTTGGTCGGCGTTACTTTCAACCCGTGATCGTACCGAAATTTTTGGTACAGGCATTAGCTTTGCCATTGGTGATAGCTTAGCGGTCAACTACGCCAAGCTACTGGAAATCATGCCTTTCTGGCAGGCGATGTTTAACTCCATCTACATCGCGTTCTTAGGCACCACGATTTCATTACTGTTTTGTAGCATGGGTGGTTACGCGTTTGCGGTCTACAAGTTCAAAGGTAAAAACGTGCTGTTTGGCATGTTAGTTGGCTCGATGATGATTCCGCCAGTATTGAGCCTGATCCCTTACTTTATGATCGTGAAGTTCCTTGGTTTGCTCGATAACCACTTAGCGGTTTGGCTACCATTCACCACCACGCCATTTGGTATTTTCTTGATGCGTCAGCACGTGGTGGCGTCGATTCCGAAAGAGCTGTTAGAAGCAGCGAAGCTAGATGGCGCAGGTGAATTCCGTACTTACTGGAGTGTGGTATTGCCACTGATGAAACCGGCGCTCGCGACGCTTGCTATCGTGCAGTTCGTCTTCTTCTGGAACATGTTCATGCAACCATTGGTGGTACTGACGACGCCAGAGAACTACGTGATTACACAGGCACTGCGAAGCGTGCAGGGCATTCCAAATACGCCATGGGGTGCGGTGATGCTAGGTACTACTATCTCTATTCTCCCGTGAGTAAGTACTTACT
>NZ_WXWT01000158.1:0-14084 GCF_009904725.1 Vibrio sp. V43_P6S15P86 | reverse complement strand
AATGAAAGCCCCGGTAATTAAGTTACAGGGGCTTTTTTATTTTTACTTAACTAAGTAAGACGCTTCTAAAAGGTAGGTTTTCACATCACCAAGCAAAGAGAAGGCCTTGTCGATGGTTTTAAATCGCTCATCAAGTGAGTCACTAGATATAAGTTGGCTGAACGTTTTTACCGAGAAAGCTTCGTTTGCTTTAAAGAACTGATGCACATTTTCAAGTTGAACTTTATGAATATGCTCCACCTTATTTAGGGCGGTGGTTAAATCGGAAATGTTAATCGACATTGCTACTCAAGAACCTTATCAACAAGACCTCTACATAAGGTCATAGGATGGGGCTTTATATTTTGCCGTAGAGTAGCACCAAAGAACGGATTGCAGTCTGACTAAGATCAATTTGTCTCGCTTGATTATCTACATCTATTTCGATCGGAAAACTTCTCGCAGCACAAAAAAGGGAAGCAACTTGCTTCCCTGTAATTAACATCGATATTAGATTTTTTTGGCAATGTCCGAAGTCAGTTCTTCCAACCCGACGGATAGTGCGTCGACAAGTGCTCCATAGCCTTCGTCCTGTAGAGGCTGAGAGATTTGTATTGGTGCACTGTTTTCTACCTTACCTTCAGCATTGATGAGTAACCATTCCCCCTCAATTTCGATATTGCCTTTGTAGCTACCATTAAATTTATTTAACGTAAGCTGTAGTTTGGCTTCACCATTTTGATCCAACAGGTTGTTCATTTCAGTCGGCCAGTAATGAGTCTGTTTGTGGCATAGTTCTGTGACGACTCTCTGAGTGATTTGCTCGGAAATACTATGCGCCCATTGATTGTTTCTTGCCTGGATAACTTGAGTCTCAGAGGTTCGGTAAACGATACCACTGTCGTTTAAATAACTTGCCAGTTTTACTGGACGAACAACTAAAGTAGGGCGCTGTGAGATATCAGAAGAGCTCAGCGTCACTGGTTCCGCCTTAGGTAGAAGGTACAAAGCCCCTTTAGTTTCTGGAGCGCTACTGCAACCCGTTAGACCGACAAATAGCGCGATAGACAAAAAGAATACTCGTTTCATTAGTTTTGGCCTTTAACTGGGATTGGGTCACTGATTTCATCTTCTCCAAACACGAGAGAGTTTGGCTTTTCGTTTAGCTGTTTAAGTACGGGTTTAAACTCTGTCATCACGCTTTCTAGTTCTTTGAGCGTGGCTTCCATTTCATTGTACATGGTTGAGTTTGGTCCATAACCATCGAGTGTTTTTTGCAACTGCTGCAAGCTTTGGCGAATATCTGTTGGGATCTCTTGCGTCTCTTTTTGATTTAAAAGTTTATCAATACTGTCCGCGACACGTTCTGCTGACGCCAACGTCTTTTCCGACGTTTTTAACGTTGCATTGAGAGAGTTAAGCGTTTCTTCCATTGGTAAGCTGTTAATCTTATTTAGGAAGTCATTAACTTGGCGCTGAACTTGGGCAAAACCACCACGCATGGTTGGAAATACATCTAAACCTTCATATTCACTTGGAACGTACTGATCATCATTAAGATAAAAGTCTGCATCAATATAAAGCGCGCCAGTTAACAAGTTACCAGTCTTTAAGGTGCCACGGAGACCGCGAGCAAACTCTTCCTTCAACTTTTCTTTGAACATAGATAAAGATTGGGATTCTAAATCTCCGTACACTCGACCGAGCTCAACGCGCACCAAAACAGGAATTTTTTTCGCAGAGAAGTTTTCTTCTGGTGTTGGTAAACGCATCGGTACTCTCGTTACGGTACCAATACGAAGACCGCGGTACTCAACAGGCGCATTCGCTTTTAAGCCACGTACCGATTCATCAAAAAGCATAACGAATTCAATATAATCATCGTACATACCTTCTCGAAGTTGTTTAATATCATCGTACAAGCGGAAGTTGACCATATTTTCAGTGAGCTGTTCACCGGATTCAAGACCTGGAACGGTATCGAAGGTAACACCACCCGTTAGCATGCTCTCTAATGAGCCAAACTTGACTTCGAACCCTTCAGCGTTGAGCTGTAAATCTACGCCAGAATTCAGCCAGAACTTGGTACGAGTGCGCACTAAGCTGTCATAAGGCTTGAAAATAAAGAGTTGGTATAACGCTTTGCGAGTGTCAACATCAAAGCTGGTTTTCTCTACACGACCAACCGTAAAGCCTTTATAAATGACGGGGTCACCAACGCCTAGCTTACCAGCCTCGCGGTGTGTTAACACAAGGCGTAGCCCCTCCGCATCAGGAGAGGCGACTGGGGGAACATCTAAGACCGTAAAGCGCTCTTTCTCTATTTTAGATTTACCCGGCTGAAGTTGGATATAAGCGCCAGAGAGCAAGGTCTCTAAACCTGAAACGCCATCACGGCCAATACGAGGCTTCACCACCCAAAACATGGTGTCATCTCGCAACATGCGTTCTGCATCCTTGTTCATTTGTGCCTTAGCGATGATGTGATCGTAATTTTCACTGAGAGTGACTTCAGTAATCAGTCCGACTTTTACATTCAATGCTCGGATTTCGGTTTTGCCAACCTCAATCCCATCTGCGGTTGGCAGTTGGAGAGTAATTTGTGGGCCTGTACTGTTGATATATTGGAACAGCATCCACGCTCCCATGGCTAGCGCAAGGATCGGGACAATCCATATCGCAGAAATCTGCTTTTGCGGTTTTATTTGAGCGGTTACGTTGTTCTCATCACTCATATTTGGCTTTCTCGTTTAAGTTGTCAGAAATCGGCTCCTGCACTTCGTTTTGTGGCAATTGCCACAACAAACGTGAGTCAAATATCGTTGCAGAAAGCATAGTAAAAATGACCACTGCCGCGAAAGAGAGCGCAGCAGGACCTGGGTAAATCGCCATTAAGTTTTGCAGCTGAACCAGTGCAACTAAGATCGCGACGACGAAGATATCGATCATGGACCAACGACCAATAAACTCAGTTATGCGGTAGATCTTTAAGCGTGAAATACTCTCTTCGTGCGGAAGATATCGCGCTTTTTGCGCATTGTAATACAGCCACGCGAGTGCCAGCATTTTCGCCATTGGAATAAATACGCTAGCAAAGAAAATTACCATCGCAATAGGATAAGAACCTAAATGCCAAAGCAATATTACCCCCTCCATGATAGTTGAACCTTCTGTATGTCCAAGGCTTACGGTGTACATCATAGGGTAGAGGTTCGCAGGGATATAGAAAATGACTGAAGCAAACAAAAGCGCCCAAGCTTTTTGTAAATTGTCTGCGGGGTTGTATTTGTGAATAGGGCTTTTACAACGAATGCAGTGTTGGTGTTTTTTAGCTTCAATAGGGTTGAGCTGGTGACACGTATGACAGCCAATATGGTTGTGGTTATGGTGCGTATCACCCTCTTTTACATCAGATAGCTCTATAGCTGGAATAAAGTGCCCCCAGAGCCAGCTTTTGTCGACCATTGATATGCATTTGACTACCAGAACGGTATATACACAAAACGCCCAGAATGAAGTGCCCATTCCTATGTCTGCGAGGGAAGCGATTTTAATTAAGCTGACCAACACGCCAATCAAAAAGACATCCACCATTAACCAGGGTTCGACTCGAAACAGAAGACGGCATAAAACTTTTGCCATTCGTTGCTGCTTTCTAGAGGGGGTATGTTTACGTGCTTTTAATGCTTCAAGGTGAAGAAAGAGAATGAGACCAACATAGATTGCAGGCAAAACGATAACTGTTGCGAGTAGCAGCACACCCAAAAGCACATTTTGAAACTCAGCCAGCATTTTGGCAGCGTGCAACAAGGTGATTTCTTGCGACAACCCTTGCACGCTGAACGACATAAAAGGGAAAGAAATGCTTAGCACTAACATGATCAAACATGCCGATGATATGGCGATCACGCTTTGGTAAGGCTTGGCATTCACTTTAGTCAGCGAATGCGAACATCGAGGACATTGTGCTTTTTGCCCCTGTTCGATATCGGGAATGCGAACAACAAGGCCGCACTCTTCGCATGAAATTAACTGACGGGAATTAGGTTGAATACTCATCGGGTAGGTTTTGGATTCATTTGTCCTAAGAATACTCTTTTTTCATTAGGCACGCTTGTTTTGATTCAGGAGTTTACGAGTTTCTTACTTTTGGCATCATAGTATATGGAAGCTCTAAGATATAAACAAAGTCGCGCTTGGCGCATTATTTTACTGCGAAGATTGGTATGTTGGAAGCCGAAAACCACTTAACGTTGCTGGTTTGGAGAGGGTAAGTGAATTGCTTCAGGAGAGTAAAACACCCCTGCTCAGAGAACCTGAGCAGGGAGGTGGGAGCACTGGTATTTAAGATGAACGGTTGTTTTTACTCGATGGTTCCGCTCTTGAAAGCATTCGATCCGACTTGCTTTCCACTAATTGTTTTTCCGTAATAGCCTTGATGTTGGTGATATCTCTCTGCGTTTGCGGCCACGTTGCCTTTAAATCGTGGATCTTGTGGACGCTCGTGGCTATTGACGTATGCCGCGACATCCCACGCTTCTTGTTTGCTTAACTGGACACTTTTCCCAAGCGGCATGTTTTCGTAAATAAAATAGGCCGCGGTGTTAATCCGGTGCATACCTGCACCCCAGTTATACGCAAATTCGCCCCAAAGCGGAGGAATGTATGAATGGCCGTCGGTGCCTTTGATACCCGAGCCGTCGGCGCGATGGCAAGTTTCGCAGTTCTTTTCGTAGACTAATGCCCCTCGCTCTGGTGATGGTTCTTGCTCAGGGGCGGCGATTTTTGGGTAGCCACGTCCAGAGAGATTACCTCGTTCTTCAATTGGTAATGCTTGCGCGATGGCTTCTGGCAGCGGGAAGTCTTTTGCTTTTCCACCAACTTGCAACGCTTTTGCGTCTAGCTCCGGAATTGGTTCATCCGTCATACCATGTTTGTCGAGCAAGCCGCCCATCGCCAACCAGTAGGCGTAAGCACTAAGGGCAACAATTTCTGGCGAATCGTAAGCGGGCGCTTTACCGTTCATGGAATACTCGAAACAACCCTGGATACGGTCAGCATAGCTGTTTACGCGATCGTTTTTCTTGCGATAAGCCGGGTAGGCCATGTAAGCCGCCCACAGCGGTGCTGCATTGGCTTTTCGTCCTGCTTCCATATGGCAGTTCACACAGTTTTGCTCATTGCCAACGTATTTACCGCGCATCTGTTGCGAGTTAACAAAGAGCGAGTAACCACGTTTTACTTGCTCACCAAATGCGGTGTTTGGAATTTTACTCAGATCGCGAGGCTGCAAATATTCACCGTGATTTTCTTTTTTCACAGCTGGCAGTTCAGTTTGACGATCCGGCAGTGGCTCGTTGGCCAAAGTAGCAGCAGAGATGAGAGGCAATGCGAACAAAGAATATAAACGTTTCATGTCTGCTCCTAGTAACGTAATGAGGCAAAGTAGTAGGAAAGGTTTTCAATCTCTTCGTCAGTGAGATTTTTCGCGATAGTACCCATCATATTGAGCGGGTCACCACTGCGAGTGTCGTTTTTCCATGCCATCAATTGCGTTTTTAAGTAATCAGCATGTTGGCTTGCGAGGCGAGGGAATTTGTCGACGCCCATTCCGCTGGCTCCATGACAAGTCGCGCAAGCTGGAATGTTTCTATCCCAATCACCTTGGAAGATTAATTTACGATACGGGTTACGAATGTCGGCTTGGTCGCCGCGTTGCTCTGGGTTAGTGAACTCGTAGCTTGGAAGGTTAGCAAAGTAATCCATGACTTCTTTACGAACGGCAGGATCGCTAAGCTCTTTCGCCATGCCTTGCATGACTACGTTTTGTCGTTCGCCACTAAGGAAGAGTTCTATTTGGGTGTTGAGATAATTCGCGTTCAGACCAGCAATCATAGGCGCAATGTTTGGTTGACCCATGCCATCTTGGTCGTGACAACCGCTGCACACGCTGGCTTTTTCAGGAATAGACGAGGCGCTTGCGCCCATTGTGGTTGCCAGCAAACAGGCCGTCACCACAGGTAGTATTTTTGACATGCTGACTCACTTTAATTGTTATTAATATCTCCAAGTGTCTACTGTGATAGTGACTTGGATGCTGTATTGTCGGCTTTGTCAATAACTAAAGGTATTGTGGATTTCCACATATTTAGAGGGTGTGAAGAGCTGCTAAATGACAGCTCTTCAGGTTTGGTTGTCTACTAAGCTTTGCGGATTTTGGCCGGCAAGGACTGACGTGCCGCCGCGCCCACTACCCAATCCAACAATACACCTTTACCTTCTCGGGTAGGATCAATTAAGCCAATGTCGTTAATGTTGACGCCATCTTGGCTGCGCGTTTTTACGGGTTGTTGTTTATCGCCGATCCAGTGCGAGCGTTGTCCTAGCTCGGTATGACCAAACCCATGTTCAAATCCGAGTGTGCCAGGGCGAATTCCGCTGACTATCATCGCAAGTGCTTTGGTGCTTGCAGATGGTGTCTCAATAACAAGCTCATCACCTGTTTTAATGCCTGCGCGCTCGGCATCGATTGGATGGATGTACACTGGGTTTACGCCTTTAATCGAGTTCAACCTTGGCGATAGGTTCGATACTGCACTGTGAATGTTGGATTTAAAGTTCGTCAGGCTGAAAGGCCATTCTGAGCTTGGGAAATGGTATTCCATTGGTGTGCCATCGGCCAGTTTTTGTGGATGCCATGTTGGGCAACCCGTGTAGAAATCCCCCGTCATAGTGTTTCTTGCGCTGCCGACACGTTCATTCCATATCGCAACAGGCCGTGTCCATTTGTGCTTCATTTGCTCACCTTGATACGCTTCGGTTGCATTTTCAAAGCGTCCACCGCGAGCAAAAATAAACGCTACACGTTTCATCTCTTCCGCTGTCAGTGTCTTCTGCATGGCTGGCATTAAACGCTCTAGGCCGGACCACGCGATGTCCTCTGCTGAAACTTCAGGCACGCCGCCTTTCACATAAGCCAAGTTTGCCGCGGAACGTAAGTAGAAATCTTCAGCGCTGTGGAGAGCGTGCCAATTCCCTTGAGTATCTTGAATCGCGTTGTCACCGAAACCGCCCAGTTGCATTTTTTTAGCGACATCAATCAGAAAGTTCTCTAAGCAAATCGAGCGACCGTCGGCGGTTTTTTCTGTTCGCGCTTCCACTATCGGCCAACGAGCGGTGACGGTTTTCACCGGAACATCGTGCCAAGGCGTTGCCATGCCCCAGCTTTCGTAGGTGACGGTGTCCGGCACAATGTAATCCGACAACGCGGTGGTTTCGTTAATGAACGCATCAACAGACACAATCAAACCGAGCTGCTTTGGATCTTTAATCTTGTCTTCCAGTAGCGTTTTTAGCCCCGGAACACCATACATTGGGTTCGCCATATGGTTGATCCACGCTTTTACGCGATATGGATAACCATCAATAGCCGCAGATAGGTGTTCTGTCAGCAGTGGCGCTGCAAACGGATACCAAGGTGCGCGAGTTGGGTAAGGGGATTCACCTGCCTCAACGCGACGTTTGTATTCGCTGGTTTTGTGGTATGGGAATTTACTGCGCGATAAAAAGACGCCTTTCGGGCCGACTTTGCCAGCAAACTTGGTGAAGTCGTAACGAGGACCCGCAGCGGAAGTTGGGTAGCCACCCGCTTTCGCCATCGCGCCGCCTTTCATGTTGATGTTACCAATCAACGCATTGAGCATCATGATGGTAAACGAGTTATAGAACCCATTGGTGTGCATGTTGCCACCGTGGGTATCGACCACCGCTTTGGTTCCGTGACTGGTGAAGCGTTTTGCTAGTTCAACAATTTGCTCGACAGGGATTTCACATTGTTGGCTGTAGAGCTCAAGGCTGTATTTGAACGCCTCTTCTTTGAGTCTTTGTAGAGACGACTTTACGCGCACTTCACCTGATGCAAGCGAAACCGTTTTATCGACAAACAGTGCCGCTTCTCCTGTCTGGGTATGCACACCAAATTCGCCGCTTTGATCATCCACGATGACGTACGGATCGGAGTCAGACAACGCTTCGCCTTCGAATGGCAGATTCAGATCCGACGCGCGTAAAAACGTGCCGTTTCTCGGGTGCTGCTCATCGCTTATCACGAGATGTGTCGCATTACACCAGTGCGCGGTGCCTGCTCGCTTCATCGCGTTTGCCCCCGGCTGCGCTAAGAAGGTTTTGTTGTAGCGTTGGTTTTCGATAATCCATTGGATCATGCCAAGCACGAGGGCAGAGTCGGTGCCAGGTTTGATTGGTACCCAGCGGTTGTTGTCACCGGCAGCCAAGCTCGATGAACCCGCAGGTAAACTTGGTGTGATGATGGTGTATTCCAAGCTACCTTCTGTTCGCGCATTGGCGAGTTGGCGCGCCTGACGCTTAAAAGGGTTGCCAGCTTGAGCTGGCGACATACCGATGAAGATGATGTATTCCGCATTATCAAAGTCTGGCTTTAAGTGTGTGTTCTTATCTAAATCGTTCATAAATGCACCGCTGCCAGCACGAAATGCGTAGCCGCAGTAAGAGCCATGATGCCCAAAGTTACGCGTACCATAGCTATTGAACGCGAAGCGTTTGAAAATGTCGTCTCGGCCTTCGTTACCGGCATTGGTCATTAGCAGTTGGTTGGCTCTCGGGCCATATTCTGGGTTTTCAGGATCTACGGGCGTTGTTAAATCGCGAATTGCGCGTAGGCCATCAACATGACCTTCACCAAATAAATCACCACCTTCTACGACTTCTTCTATCAATTGCTCGTAGCTGATCGGAATCCATTTTCCTTCGCCGCGTTTGCCAACTCGTTTCAGCGGTTGAGTGATGCGGTACGGACTGTTGCGAATTTCTAGCATCCCGTTTCCACGTGCGCAGGCGGTGGAGCGACCTTCAAGGCCCGCTTCTCCTGCCAAACTTAAATAAGCATCTTTGACTGGCGTTTCGAACGGAATGTGTTGCTGATGAGAGAGTGGGTGATATGGGTTGCCAGTAATACGCAAAATCTCGTCGTTGCGGTTATCAATGCGCACACGCAATCCGCACAGTGACCAACAGCCAAAGCACATGGATGGAGCGACGCGCTGATTTGGATTCGGGATCAGGTTGCCTTTGTTGTTGACCGTGTATTCTGGTTCAAGCGAGTTACCGTGGTGAATATCACGCGTTTTTTCTCCTGCAGTGCCTTCGAGCGCACCCTCGACCATGTGTTTGGTTGTGGTGGCGTAACCCGCAGCGAATGCGCCAAGCCCACCCACTGCAATGCCTGATTTCAAAAACTGACGGCGTTTGTTATCCATGATGAAATCCTCTTTGATTAGCGTTCAGTTAAGGTGAGTGATGAGGCTTTTACTTCTATATTTCGTTTTGGTTGAACCAGCTCTGATCCGAGCAGTGCCATTGCAAGCCATAATCCGAGCATGCCGATAATGCCTATCCAGCCATTTCCATCCATAGTGAGTTGGTATGGATACAGCCCTGCATCGAACTTGGCGATGGTTTGTACTTCCATGATGGTAAACCAGCGAATCAGCCACGCACTTGCCAGTGCGGCAGCAGACACAAAACTGAGTCCTATGACGTGACGAAATCTGGCTGATGCGGACTTTTGGGTATCGCGCAAGAAAATGAAAGCGAGCAAAACACAACCTAAAATGACAAAAGTGAGCAAGGCAATGTTGTGCATCCATTGTTCGCTAGAATAGAGCGAAAATGCGGAATTGTTGGATGCCCAAATAGGTAGGAGAATCAGCGTCAGAACGCCGCTCGTTACCACCGATTTTTTCAGTAAATTAGTATCGCCAGATGTCAGCGTCTTTGACTGACTAGGCAGCAAGAGCCAAATCAGCAGAGCGAAGCCGACTGCGCCCATAAAAGCAGTAACAAACCAAAGAATCGGTGACGCTGGTTGGTGCCATAACGAGCGTGATTTTACGACCGCAATTTCAGCGCCTGTGTAGACTGCAATGGTTATGCTGGATAGCACAGTGATGGCAGATACCATAAGCATGGCTCTACGAGAGAGCACCCATTCACCCAGTGACAGCTTTGAAATTAGAGGCAGTACTTTCCCTGGCTGATTACGTAAGTTGATCAGATCCTGGCGGAGATACAGCCATGCAGTCACTACCGCTAAACATGAGAAAACAGGCAAGAAAAGCGACCCTAAAGACATCCATGACCACGGCGTGATGTGCGCGTAAAAATGCCATGCGCGTCCCGGTTGGTGTAAATCACCAGTTAACGCTAATGGCCCCACGATGGCGCCGATGGCCAGCGTCAGCACAAGAGCAGCGCGCAGTCTGTGGCTGGTGTGTTTTTCAAATAATAGGGCGATTAGGAATAAAACAGCGGCCGCATAAGCCGAACCGATGTAGAAGAAATACTGTACCGCCCACGGGAGCCAAGCCATCGCTTGAGGTTGGACTAACACTTCGGTGATGTTCATGCGCGATCTCCTTGTGGGTCGTAAATAGCAGGTTGTCCGTCGATATGGCTGGTGAAGCGCCCATCCATGCCGATATAAAACACATGAGGCTTGGTTCCTTCATTGGGTTTCAGTACTTTGATGTCGTCCTGGTGTTCTGTGATTAAGCGGCGAATCTCGCTTGTTGGGTCGTTTAAATCACCAATCACACGCGCACCGCCAACACAGGTTTCTACGCAGGCAGGTAATAGGCCTTGTTCTAGACGGTGAGCGCAGAAGGTGCATTTGTCTGCGGTGAGGGTGTCCTCATTGATAAAACGCGCATCGTAAGGGCAAGCCTGTACGCAATACGCGCAGGCGACACAGCGACTGTTATCCACCATGACGATGCCATCTTCGCGCTGAAAGGTCGCTTGAACCGGACACACAGCCACGCAGGGGGGGGTGTCACAGTGGTTACAAAGGCGAGGGAGCATAAAGGCTTTCGCTTCTCGCGTGGCTTTCGAACCGTCATCCAGCGTGACTTCGTACTGCTTTACGGTGGTTCGGAACTGACCGATAGGTGCTTGATTTTCAATGCTGCAACCCACGGTGCAAGCCTGGCATCCGACGCACTTTCGCAAATCCACCACCATGGCATAACGTTTCCCCACTTGTCCTTTTCGGTCGGCGGACTGGTTATTTCGAATAATGTTTCCCGCGGTTGCCGTGCCAATGCCCGCGACTGGAATTAACGCGGCTCCAACTGTGACCGCGCTGAGAAAGCGACGTTTGGTGGAATCCATAACTCACCTGCTTTTTTGTTGTATTTGAATTGACTGATTCCATTGTGAGAAATGCACCGCGAGGCTTATATTGTGGATTTCCACATACCCAGATCAAACTTGATCTAAAACAAATGTGGTTTAGGGAAGGTAGCTGTTATTCTTGTCGCACTCTCTTGACGGAACGATTCGACTCATCATGAAAAAAGCACTGTGGCTTCAGCTTTGGATTCTTTGCTTAGTTGCCTTTGCATCTTTGGCTCAGGGCGCAGTTTCTGAACAAGAATATCTGCAAGAAATGCAAGAGCAAAAGGCAGTGCAGCCAGAGGCCAAGCAGAAAGTCGAAGTGGGCGTGTTAGCGATACGTGGTCACCTTTATGCTGAGCAGAGATGGCAACCGACCATTGATTGGCTCAATCAGCAAATTTCCGATGTGCATTTTGTCCTTCATCCCCTTAACTTGGATGAAATGGGCGAAGCGGTGAAGTTTCAGACCATGGATTTCATCTTAACCAACCCAGGTCAGGCAGTGCGGTTGGGCAGGCAATACGCGCTGTCGTGGATGGCAACGCTAACCAGCAGAGCACCACAAAACTCGAATTACGGCATTGGTTCGGCGCTGGTGGTTCGAGCCAATTCAAGTTATCAAACGGTGCAAGATGTCTCAGGACGTCCTGTTGCGGCGGTATCAGAAAAAGCGTTTGGTGGTTATCTAACGATGCGCTATCAAATAGTCAAAATGGGGCTTAATCCAAACGATTTCTTTTCTGATGTCCGCTATCTTGGTTTTCCTATTGATGCCAACCTGTATCAATTACGTGATGGCAATGTGGAAGCGGCCGTTGTCCCTGCTTGTTTATTGGAACAGATGCTAAGTGAAGGGCTTTTACAACCGAGTAATTATCGAGTTTTAAATCAACAGCCGAACGAGCGCTCGTTATGCGCTGTTTCCACACCGCTTTATCCTAACTGGTCATTTGCCAAAACAGAGCGCGGCTCAGCTCAGATTGCCAAACAGATTGCGCAAGAATTGTTAGCGATGCCACCTGAACACCCTGCGGTTATTGCGGCAGGCGCATCAGGTTGGACGTCCCCCGTCAGCTTGCTGAGCATCGACAAACTTTATCAGGCGTTGGATCTCCATCCGTTGCAACAACCTTGGTGGAGTGAGGCACTGCGCTGGCTGCGTAGTCATCAAGAATGGGCGTGGGCGCTGTTCATGTTTGTGATTGTGTTGAACGCGTACCACTTTTGGCTTGAGTATCGATTTAGCAAGAGTAAGCAAGCGTTGGAGCAGACATCGTTACGATTAAAAGAGAAAAGTGAACAGTTAGAACATTCACAAAGGGTCGCGATTGTCGGAGAAATCGGCACTAGTCTTGCTCATGAACTCAATCAGCCATTGGCAGCCATTCGCAATTATAGTGAAGGCGGTTTACTTCGCTTGGCCAAAAAACGCCCACATGAAGATATTGTCCCTGTACTTGAGAAAATACAAGGCCAAGTTGAAAGAGCCGATGCAATTATTCAGCGATTAAGAACGTTGATTCGCAAGCGCAGTGTCGACAAAACGTTGTGCGATCTTCAAGTACTCATTGATGACACGATTGAGTTGCTCCATTTTAGAATGCAGAAGCAAAACATTTCTATTGTGGCCAGTACAGAAGGGAACATTCGTCCGTTACTTGTCGATGCAGTTGGCGTACAACAGGTTTTAGTTAATGTGATCAGCAACGCGATTGATGCGTGTACTTTGTTCCAAGAGAAATATCACTCATCAGGTTATCAAGGTAAAATTGCCCTGCATTGCGATTACCAAATCAGTCAACTCTCCATTCGAGTGTTAGACAATGGTACAGGGTTGCAGCAAGAGAATCCGACTCAAGCGTTTGTGAGTAGCAAAGAAGAAGGGCTTGGGCTAGGGTTAGCCATTTGTCGCGATGTGATGGAAATGCATGGTGGCGAGTTTGTCATCAGCTCGACAGCACCACATGGTTGTTTGGTTGAGCTTGTGTTTCCATATCAAAACTAATCTGAACTAGGCATAGGAGCATTCAATGAGCAGCGGTGAAAAGAAGCTACCTGTTTTTGTAGTCGATGATGATGAATCGGTGCGTGACTCGCTCGCTTTTATGCTGGAAGAGCATGACTTTAACGTGACGACTTTTGCTGATGGGCAATCTTTTCTCGATAAAGTGGACATTCATCAAGCCGGATGCGTGATCCTTGATAGCCGAATGCCTAACCTTCGTGGTCAGCAAGTGCACCAAATTTTAAATCAAGTCAACAGCCCGTTAGCCGTTATTTATCTGACAGGGCATGGTGATGTCCCAATGGCGGTCGATGCATTACAAGCTGGGGCGGTCAATTTCTTCCAAAAACCAGTCAAAGGCGATGAACTGGCACGAGCCATTTTGCAGGGACAGGCGCAGTCTGCCACAAACCTCGATATGGCAGCAGCTAAATCGGCTTATGAATCGCTCACACCTAGAGAAAAAGACATTTTACGTTTGATCATTGAAGGAAAACGCAACATTCGTATTGCTGACGAACTTTGCATAGCAATGCGAACGGTTGAAGTACACCGAGCCAATTTATTGAAGAAGTTCTCGGCAAAAACCGTCGCAGAGTTGGCATATATTTATGGCAAGTTAGATTAAAGCTTAGCGAGTGAAGCCTCTTAAGGCTATTTAGAGGATACAACTTGAGCTTTATGACGACTCGCGTATTATCTTCTTCGTTCTTACTTTATCTGAATTCTTATGAGTTTGTTGACTAAACGACATAACACGCCACATAAGCGGGCAAAATGGCTACTGGCGATTATTGGCTGGGTGGTCGTTGTGTGTCTGATGCAAAATTCAGGCTTTGCATCGTCATGCTCTATGAAATATGAGACGGAATCGCCCGCGGTTTCACTC